>JASHQZ010000196.1 GCA_030038835.1 candidate division FCPU426 bacterium | reverse complement strand
CGTTTTGATCTTCCGGAAGTCAAACCAGATGTCCAGGACGCCCAGGGCGCATACCGCGTCCAAAGGAAGCTGCACCAAAATAAGGTAGCTTAAAACCCTCAAGGTCCTCGGCAGCCGCCATTTGTTAAGGAAGAAGGAAACGATGCAGAACCCGCCCAGCACATAGACCACGAAAAAGAAAAACAGGAGGTTGCTGCCCAGGATGTCCATCCAGCCGTGGTCCTTGGCGGCGATCTTCAGGAGCCCCGCGGCGATCAGCCCGAAAACCAGGGGTTCGGGAATCACCCACTCCCGGAACGCCATGGCCTTGGGGACCCGCGAAGTGACGCGGGAAAGGATGAGGGAAAAGACGTAATAAGTCAAAAGCCCGCCGACCAGGCAACCGGCCAAAACCCATCCGGGGAGGAGGTCGTAAAAGTACTTTTGATAGTCGTCCTTAAAGCCGTCTAGCTTGTCCGCTGCCACCCCCATTTTGAGGGCTGCTTCGCGGTCCGTCTTCCATTCTTCCTCAAAGTGCCGGGATTCGAAGTACTGTTGGAAGGACACCCAAGGGGATTTCGACGTATCTTCCCGCCCCTGGATCAACAGCGCCGTGATCAGCAAAAGAAGGGTCAAAAAACCGGTCAGCACCACCGAGCGGGGCTTGAATCCCCGCAGGAGGGACCAGGAAGAGGTCAGCCCAGCCATGCCGAAAAAGAGCACGGCCAGCGCCAACTGCAAAACGGTTACCAACAGCGCTTCCACCGGAAAATCCCTTCCTTGAAAATTAAGGATTCGCGAAAGGCAACAGGGCGATGTTGCGGGCCCGCTTGATGGCCTTGGTCAATTCCCGCTGGTGGCTGGCGCAGGTGCCCGTCATGCGGCTGGGGACGATCTTGCCCCTTTCGCTGACGAAAGAACGAATCTGATTGAAGTTCTTGTAATCGATGGCCACCACCTTTTCCGCGCAAAAGCGGCAGGACTTGCGGCGCGGTCGGCGGAAACGTCCGCCCCGGCCTTCGCCGCCTTCACGGCCTCCCTCCCGGGGCCCTTCGCGGTGTCCTTCCGTGCGGGGTTTGAATTCTTTCTTTGGCTCTTCCATTTTTTCTCCTTGTTAAGTTCAGGTGTCACGCATCAGTTAAATCTTCAAACTCAGAAAGGAATATCCTCTTCGCTGCCGGAGGCGGCGGGCCCTTGGGGCATTCCCTCGTCCTCCACGGCCTCGTGGCCGCCCTCAGCCGGTCCCTTGCCCCGGTTGAGGAACTGGATTCGCTCGGCCACCACTTCCATGATGCTCCGTTTTTGCTTGTCCTCGGTTTCCCAAGTGCGGCTCTGCAGCCGTCCTTCCACGAATAAGGGGTCGCCCTTCTTCAGGTACTCGCCCGCGGCCTCGGCCTGTTTGCGCCAAACCACCACGGTCACGAAGCAGACGTCCTCTTTCTTCTCGCCCGACTGCAGTTGATAAACGCGGTTGATGGCCATGCGCAGGTTTGCCACCGGCGCTCCGCCGGCCGTGTACCGCAACTCCGGATCCTTGGTGAGGTTCCCCATCAGGAATACTTTGTTGAAATTAGGCATGTCGTCCCTCCGAATAAAGGGCCATCAATGGTTGGTATCGGGCGTGGGAGCTGAAGGGGCAGGGGTTTCCGGCGGTTTGGGGGCGGGAGGCCGGGGCGCTCCCGGGCGTTGCCCGATGCCTTCGGCCGCGGGCCGGGGGGTGCTGGTGCGCACCGGCCTGGGCTTGGGCTTAAGGTGGCTGATGGTGTCCTTGACGATGGAGAACTTGATGACCTTTTCCAAGAGGCGCAGGTTGCGCGTGATTTCCGCCACGGTCTCGGGTGAAACCGACACGTGGTAAAACACGTAGTGTCCCTCACGGTGCTTTTTCACCAGGTAGGCCAGGCGGCGCTTTCCCCAATCGTCTTTTTTCAAGACGGTCCCCTTGGCGTCGTTGACGATCTGCTCGACCTTGGCGCCGACGGCGGCCATTTCCTCGGCCGTCGAATTGGGGTCCAGGATGTAGATGACGTCGTATTTCAAAAGGTTCGGCATTGAACTTTTCCTCCTCTTGGATTCTCCCCGGTTGGGAGGTGGTTCCCCCGGTCTTTCTGAAGGGAACAAGGTTCCGGCGAAGGGCCTTGGGCCTGTGGCGGGAACAAACCCTGGTTGCCCAGCCATTTTTTCCAAAATTAAGATTTATTAGGAAAAAATGACCGGCCCATATATCCCTGGAAAAATCTGAATACACCCAGGATGGGCAGGGGGAGTGAAGTATAGGGCTCCGGGGCTTTTGTTGGCAATATGAAAAAAGGCCGGGTTTAGGGCTTTTCAGCCGCCTGGGGCGCCCTCTTCAGCCAGGGGAAAAAAGAGAGTCCGGGATCATGGACCACCACGGTCCCGGCGATGAAGTCGTGAATGGCCCGCTTTTTCCGGTTGAGGAAAAGCACCACGAACTCGCTTAAGACGAAGGCCTGGTTGGCCCACGAAACATAGGTGGCCGTCCGGGGGATGAAAGCCTCGATCAATTCCTGCTTCTTTGCCATATCCGCCAGGGCATATTCGGCGGGCGCGACCTTAGAGGCGGCGGTCAATTCCAAAACCAGCACCATCGTCACCAGGACCGTTTCCACCGAATTGCGTAAAAAAGCGTTCCAAAGGTTCGCCGAGGCGCCGTTTACTTGGACGATCTTGATCTTGGCCGCCATTTTGCCAGGCGTCTGTCCCCAAAGGGCCACGCAGCCGATATGGTAGAACCGGTAAAAAAGGAAGCCGCCCAGGGTCACGAGGGAAAAACCGGGCAGGGAATATGTGCGGATGAGGAGGAAAAGCCGGGCGGCCCCCATGATGATGGCCTTATCCACCGTCGAGGCCAAGACCCTCGTCCAAAAACCGGCATAAATGCAAAACCGGCAGCGGGGGCACTTGGGGCCCGCGGATTTTTCCCCGCATTTGGGGCAAATCCATTCACCCGTTTTGGAAAAATATGGTTTATCCATAAAGGTGGTTTGCCACAGAGTTAACAGGATTACATGGATTTTAAAATCCTCTAAAAACTTCTTCCATTCCGAGTAACCCTGTGGTTCAAAAATTTTTTTATTTCTCCCGTTCCAGCCTCAAGGTTTCCGGTACGGTATCGGCCACTTCGGGGGGACCCCAGAACTGGATGGGGCCGGGGCTGGCGTAGTCATCCTCCACCGCCCAGGCGCCGCGCAAAGCCGCGAAGGCCTTAAAGGGTTTCCCCTTCAGGTCCACCAGGGACTTTTGGATGACCGGCTTTTCTTTCCCGTGGCGGTGCTCCATATTCATCATCATGGTCAAGGGCACCCCACCGGCCCGCCACTGGGCGGCTGGCTTCAAAAGGTCGCGCACGGAGGAAAGGTAGCCGGTCAAGCCCGCGGCCACCAGGTAGGCGGCCGTGAAACCCAGGGAATAGCAGTAATCCGCGTCGAAATTCGAGGGATCCGCGCAACGGCCCTCATAGCCGAAGAAATGGCCCTGGCCCGAGAACTTGCCCTGATAGGTATTTTCCTTTTTCCATTGCCGGAGCTTGAGGTCCACGGCCTCGATCAAAAGCTTTTCCGTTTCGATCTTGGAAACCTGGACATTTCCATGGGGGTCCCGGTCGGCCAGGAGTTGCACTTGGATGGAAGGCGGCAGGGACCGGAAGGCCCTTTGGGAATCCCCGCTCAGCTGCCGGTTCACGAAGTCGATTTTTTCCACGGGATTTTCCAGTTTTTCGAACTCGGCCTTGTGGGCCAAAAGGTCGTTGAGCTCACCGATGAGTTTTTTCATCTCGGGGATGAATTCCAAAAGACCCTCGGGCACCAGCGCCACGCCGTAGTTCATCTTCCGGGCCGCCCGGTCCGCCACGACCTTGGCCACTTTGTCGGTGATTTCCGCCAGCGTCCATCGGTTGGCGGCCACTTCCTCCGAGATCAGACAGACATTGGGGTGGGACTTCAGGGCGACTTCCAGGGCGATATGGCTGGCCGACCGGCCCATGACCTTGATGAAGTGCCAGTATTTCTTGGCCGAAAGGCAGTCCCGGCCCACGTTGCCGGCCAGTTCGGAATAAACTTTGGTGGCCGTGTCGAAACCAAAGCTGACTTCAATCTGTTCGTTCTTCAGGTCGCCGTCGATGGTCTTGGGGCAGCCGATGACGCGGATGGGATAATCCTTGGCCTTGAAATACTCGGCCAATACGGCCGCGTTGGTATTGGAGTCGTCTCCTCCCACCACCACCAAAGCCGAGATCCCCTCCTTCAGCAGGTTATTGACCACGGCCTCGAACTGTTCGGTGGTTTCCAATTTGGTCCGGCCCGAACCAATAATGTCGAAGCCGCCGGTATTTCGGTACGCCTCCAGCAGTTTCCCTGTAATCTCCATTTTTTCGTTTTCCACCAGGCCCGAAGGCCCGCCCAAGTAGCCGATCAGCCGGTTCTTCGGGTTGAGTTTCTGGAGGCCGTCAAAAAGGCCGGCTACCACGTTGTGCCCGCCCGGCGCCTGGCCGCCGGAAAGGACCATGGCCACTTTCAAGGCCCTTTTCATGGGAGCCGGGGACTTGCCCGCCACGAAAGAAACTTCCGGTTGTCCGTAGGTGTTCGGAAAAAGTTTTTTAACGGCTTCCTGGTCGCCGATGGACCTGGTTGGCTTGCCAAACTTGAAGGCGACCTTGGAGGGATTACCGGTCAAAACCTTGGAAAGCTTGGGCCGGTAGGCGGCTCTTGCGGCTTGCAGCGGCGAGACGTTGGATCGCGCGGACTTGGACTTCATGGCAAACCTCCGGAAAGGGGCGGTTAAATGGGCGGTATTATAGGCCGCCCCTTTTATTCCGGCATGGTCAAAATATCATTGGGGGACGGATTTTAGCGGGGGAAAGCTTCTTTCACTCCTCCGTCCACCGGGAACATGGCTCCCGTGGTCTTGGCCGCGCGGTCGGAGGCCAGGAATAAGACCGCCTCGGCCACATCCTCGGACTTCACCTGGCTCTTGAGGAGATTCCGGTCGATATAGAACTTTTTCAGTTCTTCGAGGGACACCCCATGGGCTTTCGCCCGCTGGCGGCTCACCGATTCCCAAAGTTTGGACCCCTCGAAAATGGCGTCCGGATTCACGACATTCACCCGGATATGGTCGCCGCCATGCTCCATCGCCATGATCCTCGCCAATTGGGCCGAAGCGGCCTTCGAGGCGCTGTAAGCGGCGAAATCCTTGCCCGGCGCCGTCACGTTCTTGCTGGCGTTGAGGATAAAGACTCCGCCCATTCCCTGGCGGACCATGATCCGGGCCGTCTCCCGGGCTACCAGGAAATGGCCGGTGGCATTGACCCGCATGGACAGTTCCCAATCCTTCAAGGGCATATCCTTGATGGGCGAACTTTTGGCGGTCCCCGCGTTGGAAAACACGATATCAAGGCCGCCGTAGGCTAGGACGCATCCCTCGAAACCCTTTTGGACGCTTTGTTCATCCCCCACGTCCATGCCGCAGCTGGCCGCGGCCCCTTCCCCGTATTTCTGGCAGATGCCCTTTGCGGCATCCGCCGCGCCCTGGGCGTCCAAATCCGTGACGAAAACCTGGGCGCCTTCGCGGGCAAAGGCGAAAGCCGTGGCCCGCCCGATGCCGCTGGCGCCGCCCGTGACCAGCACGATCCTGCGGGAAAACTCCTTTTCCTTGGGCAGGAGGGTCAATTTGTAGTTCTCCAGGGGCCAATACTCGAACCGGTGGATTTCCTTTTCGCTGATGGACTGGAACCACTCGACGGCGGAGGCGTTTTGGATGACCCGCAGGTTATGGTGGTAAAGGTCCCGCACAATGCTGGCGGCCTGCCAATTTTTGCCAGTGGTCACCATTCCCAAACCGGGGATGAGGATGACCCGGGGAAAGGGATCCAGCTGGTTCAATCCGCCTTCCTTATACCGATGGAAATACCGCAGGTAATTTCTCTTGTAAGAAAGAAGCCCTTGCTTGAGCTGTCCGGCCAGTTTCGAGGCGTCCCGGGAGGGTCGGAGGACGAAGAGGGGGCTGGGTTTGATGTGCATCAAGTGGTCGGGTGTCATGGGGCCCAGTTGGGAAGCGGCGGCCGCGCCGTCAAGGCCGGTGAAATCCAGGGTTTCCCGGGAGTCGTCCCAAAGCAGGATCATCCGCTGGCCCTCGCTCAACACCCCCCGCATCGAAGGCAGCAAAACGGCCATCCGGGCCCGTCGTTCCGCGAAAGCCGGGGGTTTCACCGTCGCCCGTCCTAACGGGCGGGGCCTTTTCCGTTTGGAGGCCTGGATGAATTTTTCAGCCCTGGTACAAAAGGAGAGGGTCCTTCCATAGGCTTCCTTCGGGGTGGAACCCCAGGTGATGAGGCCGTGCTTGTCCAGGATGACGCCCTTCAACCGCAAATCCTTCCTTGCGATGGCCCCCACCCATTTGGACAGGGTGAATCCCGGGCGGGTGTAAGGCACGACAGCCAGTTCCTGGCCGAACACCTTTTCAAGGACGTCGGCGCTATGGGGGGTGTCGGTCAGGGACGTGATGGCGTCCGCGTGGGTGTGATACACGTGGTCATGGGGCACGAAGGCATGTAACAAGGTCTCGATGGAGGGCCTCGGCTGATTGCCGCCCATCATGGTTTGGCCAAGGTATTCCACCATCTCCTCGTCCGTCATGGAGGAACGATTCTCCAATAAAATGAGGTCGTCGAGCCTCAGACGCGCGAAATGCTTGCGCTCGATGGTGCGCATGTCCGAGCCCGAGCCCTTGATGTACATCACGCGGGTCTTTTGGCCCTTATGGTCCGGCTCCACGCACTTTAGCGAGCTATTACCCCCTCCCCAGACCACCAGCTCCGGGTTGGCCCCGATCAGGCGGCTGGTGTAGGCCAAAAGCTCCACACCCGACAGCTTGGAAGCATCCCGGTCGCTCCAAAGGTTTTTCACGTGTTCTCCTTCACTGGCCGGCTTCAGGGTTGAATCCCGCCCGTTATCTTACATCAATTGCCGGACTTGCCCGAAAGACTTGATTCCAGCGGTGGCCCCCAATTTCGATACGGCGCGGGCACCCGCCGCGTTGCCGAGTTGGAGGGACCGCCTCAGGTCCCATCCCAGGGAGAGCCCCTTGAGGAAGCCCGCGCAAAAGCAATCCCCCGCGCCGGTGGTATCGACAACCCGGGATTTGAAGGCGGGAACATGGTGCCTTGCGCCCCTTTGGTTCATTAAATAGGAGCCCTTTTCCCCCATCTTGATGATGGCACATTTAGCCCCCAATCCAAGGAAAGCCTTGGCGGCCTTAACCGGGTTGGCGTGTCCCAAAAGCATCTTCACTTCCCTTTCACTAGGCATGAAATAATCCAGGTGTGGCAGGCACGGTCTCAGGGCCTTCATCCACCGGTTTTTCATGTCCCAAGCGGTATCGAGCGACGTTGTCAGGCCACGCTTTTGGGCTGTTTTCAGGATATCGGCCATGGGAGCGCCATCCAGTTTCGGAAAAAGGAAATAGCCGCCAATGTGCAAATGGGAAAAAGTTGAAAGGCGGGAAAGGTTAACGTCTTTTTTGAGGATATGGTCGTTGGCGGCAACGGAGTGGAGAAAGGATCGCCGGGCCTTGGCGTCCACCAGCACCACCGTAGCCGAAGTGGAAACGCGGGGGTCCTTCACTACGCCAGAAACCTCAACTCCCCCTCTCCTTAATTCCGTCACGGCAAAAGAACTAAATGGATCCTTCCCCACCTTTCCCCAAAGGGAAGTAGGGACGCCCAGGCGGCTCAAGGCCACCGCCGTGTTGGAAGCGCACCCCCCCAAGGCCATTTCCACGTGGTCCACCGCGAGCAGGCCGCCTGGCGGAGGAAGCCTGTTGACGGGTTTAACCAGAACGTCCACCAACACATTTCCCAGACAAACAACCCGATAAGGAGAAGTCACAAAAACCTCTTTTGCCATAGATGAATGGGATTCATGGGAAGACTTCAAATACTGATGCACTATCTGACTAGTTTTTAGGCCGCTTCTCAAGTTAAATAACCCTCTCAAAACTTCGATTTCCAGGGGGAAAGAGTGCTACTGTTCTACCACTACCCGAATTGCTCCACCTGCCGGAACGCCCAAAAATGGCTGGAGGGGCGTAAAAAAATCTTGAGCCCCGTTGACGTCACTTTAAATCCGCCCAGCAAGGCCGACTTAAAAAAGATCCTCGCCTTGAGCGGGAAAAAAATCGCCGACCTGCTGAATAAAAGCGGCGAACAATACCGCCTTTTGAACATGAAGGAAAAAGTGGGGACCATGACTGAGGATCAAATGCTGGAATTGCTTTCCAAGAACGGCCGGCTGATCAAACGGCCCCTCCTCACCGATGGCAAAAAGGCAACCATTGGTTTCAAAGAAGAGGAATTCGTCAAAACTTGGAAATAACAAAGACTGCGGTTTGATTTTAGCTGTTAAGAGCTGTCTAAAGACTAACACCTAAAACCCGACGGCTGCCTTTTGACTTGCTTATTCCTTCTTTATTTTGTATTAGTAATGGCTCGTTTTAACGCTTTCACGGCAAGATAACGATTTTTCAGCTGTCAAACTCCAGCGAAGGAAGGGACCATGAACATCTCCGATATCGAAAAGCACTTAGGGGGGCAAGCCAAGGATTTGCTCTCCTACAAGTGCAGGGGCATTTCCAAGGACATGCTCCATATCCCGGACGGCGACTGGGTGAGCCGCATCTTCGCCCCTTCCGACCGCAACAACCGCGTGCTGGCGAGCTTGAACTGGCTTTACCATACCGGCCGCCTGGCCGGCACGGGCTACCTTTCCATCCTGCCCGTGGACCAGGGCATCGAGCATTCAGCCGGGGCCTCCTTCTCCAAAAACCCCATCTACTTCGACGCGGAAAACATCGTGAAGCTCGCCCTCGAGGGTGGCTGCAACGCGGTGGCCTCCACCCTGGGCGTGCTGGGCATCGTTTCCCGCAAGTACGCCCACAAGATCCCCTTCCTCGTCAAGCTCAACCATAACGAGCTTTTGACCTACCCCAACAAGGCCTCGCAGTTCTACTTCGGGTCGGTCAAGCAGGCCTATGACATGGGCGCGGCGGGCATCGGCGCCACGGTGTATTTTGGCAGCGAAGATTCCCAGCGCGAGATCGAGGAAACCACCAAGGCCTTCCAGCAGGCCCACGAGTACGGCATGTTCACCGTGCTTTGGTGTTACATCCGTAACAAGGCCTTCAAGACCAAAGAGAAGGATTTTCACGTTTCCGCCGACCTGACCGGCCAAGCCAACCACCTGGGAGTCACCATCGAGGCCGACATCATTAAGCAAAAGCTGCCAGAGAACAACGGCGGGTTCCTGTACTTGAACCAGGAATCCTCCTACGGCAAGTTCGATAAGCGCATGTATGACACCCTCTGCCCGGACCATCCCATTGAGTGGACGCGCTGGCAGGTGGCCAATTGCTACATGGGCCGAGCGGGCCTCATCAACTCGGGCGGGCCCTCGGGCGAGAACGACTTTGCCGAGGCGGTCAAGACGGCCGTCATCAACAAGCGCGCGGGCGGCATGGGGCTCATTTCGGGCCGCAAGGCCTTCCAGCGGCCCATGGAAGAGGGCGCCAAGCTCCTGCAAACCATCCAGGATGTCTACCTCTGCAAGGACGTCACGGTGGCTTAACGGCAGGTTTCAGGTATCCGACAAAACAAAAACCCCTTGGGCGGATGCTCCAAGGGGTTTTTTTGTCCCGCATTTTAATCACTGCTCGGAAGTTATTTTCAATAGCTTGCCCGTTTTCATGTCGATCCGGCTCTCTGAACCGTCGTCAAACGTGATCTCCAGCTGGTCTTGGTCGTTCAAGATCATGAAGGAAATATGGCTTCTTCCGCCGCTGCCGTCCTGGGGCGAGGGCACCTTTTTCTCCCACAAGAGCTTCCCTGTGGGAAGGTCATAGGCCCAGACCTTCTGATGGCCATAGGTGACATCGCTGTCCGCATCGATGTAATAATCTCCTCTTAAAATGGGCTCTACGCGGGTTCCGTCGGTGTAATACACCGAGGAGTCATCCGGCTGTTTCGTGAAACGGGCGGGCTTTAAAAATTCGCCGGTGTGGCGCTCCACGACGAACCAGATTCCCTGCTCGTTTTGAAGGACGAGTCGGTTGCCCGAGTCCAGGTACATTTTCTTGAGGTAAACATCCTGGGAACCAGGATCCTTTTTCGGATCGATCCAAACCCGGTAAAAATACTTTTCCCAAATTTTTTCGCCCGTGGCCTTTAAATAGGCCACCACATGGCCTTCCCAGCAGGGGTTTTGACGGTGATCCGCGGGTTCGTTGAAGGCCACGAATCGGTAGGCGCCGTCGTCCACGGGCGGTAAAACCGGAGGGGGAAGGCGTTTAGCCCAAACCGGGACCGTCCCTAGAAGGCAGGTAATCAGGAAAATAGTTTTTCGCATGGACGATTCTCTCTTGAAAGTGCCTTTATGTTATCTGGAACGGCTCTTGGAATGCCTTAAAACTTTCTGTGACAAATCAAAAGTTTCCATATCCCTATAGCCTCTCCCAAAACCGGGTCAACCCCAAAGTCGCCCCCGCCACCCCAAACAAAAGCGAGATGAAAAGGCCCAGCCGGAACGAGCCGGGCTCATACCGGAAAACCACTTGGCGCATCCCCTCCCCCGCAAGGGGTACGGCCATGAAAAGGCCGTCGGCGCGGAAAATGGCCTTGGGGCTCCCATCCACCCAGGCGTGCCAGCCCGGCGAATAACTTTCATCGAAAACCAGGAAACCCTGCTTAGCGTTTTTCACCTCAAACCGCGCCTCACAGGGGGAGAATCGCTGGGTTTGAATGGACGTTGGATTTTTCAAAAACCGTCCGATGAAATCCGTAGTCCAACCGTCGGGGGAAGGTCCAAACCCCGCCAGGGTTCTATTGGAAGGCTTCAGGCATACCGCCCCTCCCCCCGGCGCCTGTTCCGTGTAAACCTCATCCTCCAGAAAAACCCGGGGGTCGAGGAGGGCTTCGAAAACCGAGGGCCGGTCCGGGAGCTCCCGTAATTTTTCCGTCTCCCAGGCCATGGGCATGGCTCCCGCGTTGCGTGTCCACACGCAGGAATCATAATCCTCGAAAATGTGATACTTGAAGGCCGGCAGGTTTCCGGAAAAAAGAATCAGGTCCACCCCCGCCGCGTCCAATACGCGGCCGTCGTAAGGATAGCCCCGTTGGAGGTAGCGGTTGAGGTCCTGCAACCCGTCCGTTTCAATGGTCAGGTAACCGCGGGCCGATTTCAAACCCCAGACCACGTTGGTGTTGGGCGTCAATTGTTCCGCCGTTTCCCGGACGGCCTCCTCCATGTTCCCTCCGTCCGCCGGTTGGAAAAACCTGCCCGCCTCCCTCAAGCTGACCAGCCTCCCCTCACCGGCGAGGGATTGGGCTTTCTGGGCCGCTTGTTCCACTTGGGGAGTTTGGTAAGGGTCTTCCACGGTCTGGACGACTCGGCATGGGACCAGGAGAAGGTCAGCCACCCAAAGAGCGCCTCCCAGCCAGGCCCATGTCCAATACCGGCTTTTCCGGGGCGAGGCCTCCGCCTTTTCCTTGAGGGATAGGGCGATGGCGGTAAAAGCGGAAAAAACGAAAAGGAAACAAGCCTTGGTGGGTTCCAAATGGTCCATCCATTTTTCCGGCAGAACCCGCCAGAGTGGAAAGTTAATCCCAACGAACCAAAAAGGTAGGGCCAGGGCCGCGAATTTCCAAAAGCGGTCCTTGGAATAAGGAGAAAAAAAAGACCCGGCCCAAACGCCCAAGGGTACCAGTCCTAGGTAAAGGTTGTCGAAGATGTAGGAAGGATAATCCCCCTGGTATCCCGGTGTTCCGGGGAAGCCAAGGATCTGGGGCTGGAACAGCGTCAGTTCATCTTTCCAGTGAAGGCTGTACAATTGGTCGCCCCAGCCCTCGCGGTGCAGGAAACCCAGGAAGTCCACGAAAGGCAGCCATTGACAGGCGGTGACGCCCAAGGCCGCCAGAATGGCCAAGAGGTGGAACCCCATCGCTTTCCAGCCGGGTCGTTGGACGAGGAAAAATACACCGAAGAACAGCGCCGTGTAAAAAGTACAAAAGGGATAACCCGCCAGAATCTGCAAAACCCAACAAAGACAGAAGACTCCACCGTTTTGAAGGGAAGGCTTTTCTAACCCTCGGAGGCTGGCCCAAAAAATCCATGGCACCCAGGCCGCCGAGGCCAGGTGGGTGGGGAACCCCCAATAAAAGGCCATCATGGCCGAACCCGCGAAACCCCAGGCGCAAAGGGTGGCGGCCAGGGGTGAGACTTTCAGGGCCCTCAGCCAAAGGTAAAATCCCAGGGCGGCCAAGGCTTCATGGAACAAGGCCATCACGAAGAACCAGTTCGTCAACCCGGTCAGGTTCCAGATCCAGAAAAAAGGGTAAAAAGCGGCGGGTTGGAAGGCCGCCAGGTGGGGCGTTCCGCAGGCGATGTAGGGGTTCCAAAGGGGGATCAGGCCCTTTTGGTAGCATTGGACGTTGAACCATTTTTCCGGGAACACATACTCGATGGTGTCCATGAAGGCCGGGAAATGGCCCCAAAGCCGGATCGTCCAAAAGAGAAGAAGGCCCCCAAAAACGCACCAAAGGAGGTAAAAAAGCTTTCTTTTTTTCACGCGGATGAGTTTAGGGGGGAGGGTTTCAGCTGTAAACGAATTTCATGGCCGCGGCATGGTTAATGACCCCGAGTTTCAAGCAGGCCGTAAACCACTAGGCTTTTGGAGGTGGGCACGTAAACCTTGCCGTTGATAATGGTGGGCGGGGCGAACTTGTTGTTGGGGCTTCCGGCCGAATCCCGGCCTCCGGCGGCCCGGGCGGAGTTGTAAAGCTCGTGGGTCAAGTTGGTCGCGTCGTAGGCCCTTAGCACCGCGGTTTTCCCAGGCTGGATGGCCCAGACGATTCCGTCCCGCCGACCGTCGGAGGAAACGCTGGGAGCGCAGCCCGGATAAGCGAATTTTTCGGGGGTTTCGGAGGAAACTCTTGTACGGTAACGGCCGTGAGTAAGGCGGTAAGACTTCAAGGGTTGGGCCACCATGCTCCAATAAACAAAGCCGTTGAAGCAAGCAGGCGTCGAAAAACATTGACTGTTATGGAGGGCCGCCGCATGGAACTCCTGCACCACGGCGTCACTTCCGCCTTTTCCTTTCCGGTATCCCCCCAAATGGTCCCGGTCCAAAAGGTAAATTTCTCCGGTCTTGTCCCCCCCAGTCAAAAGGTGGGGATGGGCGCGGCTTCCGTAGGTATCGGGAAGCAGGATTTGGCCCACCGATCCCACGTCCTGGTCGTGGTCGCTTAAGTCCTCTTGGTTGGAGGGAGTGAAGTAATCCGCTACCTTCAGGAAGGACGTGCCGGTACCGGAAAGCTTCAGGATGCTGCTGCTGTAATCTTGCCCGCCTTGGTCCGCGTCAAAGGTACCGTTACTGGTTTCAACATAAAGATTTCCCTTTCCATCCACCGAGGGCGCGTCGCCCGAGCTCCAAATGGAACCCTCGCTTCCGTCGGGCGTCACGTTGAAAACGCCCTCCTGTTGGGTAACCGCCGCCGCGCTATACCCGATCAACCAACCGTGATAAATTCCCCAATTGTTCATATCGCAGTGGGAGGTGAAAGCGATGTAAACGACTCCGTTCACCAGCGCCAGCCCGCTGCGGGTTTTATACGACCGGGGATTCAAAATATCCATGGCCCCCCCATCGCCCACGCCGGGGGTCATGGCCCCCAGGGTGCAGGGGCCCCCGAATTTTTCAGTTCCGGAGGACAGGTCCAAGGCGTGCAATTCCTGGAAAAATTGGGCGGACCCGCCTGAAACCTGCTTGGTCATGGCCGTCAGGTAAATCGTGTTGGTGGAAAGGTCGATGACAGGCGTGTCCGTGATGCCGATCTCCGGGGCGATCTGCTTGCAGCCACCGGCGTCCTCGACCGAAACGGTGGTGACGCCCCTGGCGGAATCGAGGAAGGAAACATGCCATAGGGGGGCCTGGTAGGCGTCGGCGTCGAAGGCGTAAACGCTGTCGTGCTCGGTCGCGACAAAAACCACGTTGTGGACCCCTCCCGCGACGGAAAGATGGGGGACATAAAGGGGCTGGGTATAAACTTGCCCGTCCACCGGCTGGGTGAAAAGCTTGCCGAAGGAAGCGCTTTTGACATTCGAGGGCTTCAGGATGGTTTCATGGGGATTGAGCCCGGTCCGGTAGGGATCGTTATGGTAGGTGGTCACGGACTCCTGGGCCGGCGCGGCGGGAGCGAAAGCAAGGAACACCCCGAAGAAGCCGGGGAAAAAGGTTTTTCTCACTTAATCTCCCCTTTCAATCGAATCCCAAGCCATAACCCGCAAACCACTAAGGAGCAAAACAACCCCAAGCGGAATGTGACAGGCTCAAAAGCAAAGTTCGCTTGGGTTTCCCCATCGTTTAAGACCACGCCACGGAAGGAATGATTGATCGTTTCTACCTCCCTGTCCTTCCCATTCACCTCAGCCCTCCAACCCGGATAGGCCGTTTCCGACGAGGCAACCATCGCCTTTCCATTGCCCTCGGCCGTGATCCAAAAGTGATCGGGGCCTTGGGACTGGCTCTCCACTTTGCGTTTTGCATAACGTCCTGCCAGGGCCGGGTCGTTGACAATGCAGGTTTTCGCGTAATCCATCCCGGACTTGTCCGCCATCAGGAAGTCGGCTCCTAAAGAGGCGCCGCCCCCAACGGCTTCTTGCGCCGAAAACCATTCGGGCATCGGCGATGGGTTTTCAGAAATATCCACCATGTTCCCAGATGGACTTATTTTTTTGAAGTCGCTGAAGTTATTTTTTCCGAAAACATAACGGATGCCCAGATAATCCAGCACCTTCCGGGAATGATGCCGGGAATACCGGAAGGCATCGAAGGTCCAGGCAAAAGAGTCTTTGAGCGTCAGGGTGTTATAAATTGGCACTTCTTCCCTTCCGAAGGCCAAGGGCCAGTTGGGATACATTTTTTCCTTGGCCGCATCGTAAGCTTCTTCCATGTTGTCGCCCTGGAGGATGACAGCTTCTTTGAGGAGGGGAGGGGTGAAAAAAATCCGGCCGGGTTTGGCAAGGAGCCCCAGGGTGGAGGGGGGAATTTCATAGTAAGACTTGTCCAAGAGGATGTTGATGCTGGAAGCCGCCGTGCCTAAGGAAAGGGCCAAGGCAAGCGCCAAGAAACCCCATCGAAACCATGGGTGCCTTGAAAGGAAAGCCGACGCCGCCAGGGCCAGGGAACCTCCAAAGGTAAGGGCTGAAAACGGTGCATGGGTTGAGTCGGAAACAAGGAACGACGCCAAGAAGACAACTGCAACCAGCCCTCCCCAAAGCAGGCTGTTTCTCACGCTCAAGGTTTCGTCTAGGAAAACCTCCAACGACTCCATGGCCAACCACGCCATCCAAAAGACGATCAAGGCGAGCCAATAACCCGAATGGATGACAAGGGAATAGCCGGGGAAAAAAACTCGCAGGAAGGGGCTGAATCCAAGGACTCCCAGACTCAAAGCCAGGAGAAGGGGGAGAAGACTCCAGGGCGTTTTGCGGTAGGCCAGCCTTAAAGCGCCCCATAACAATAGGCAAAGGGTCGGCAACCCCACGAAGTAGGTCGAAACCCAATAATGGGGGCCGTGATAGCCGGGAAGCAGGGGATGCCCCTGGTCAAAGGGGCTCAAAAAAGTTCCAAAATCCAGCCAATCCAAATCCTGGAAGCGGCTCGCCCCCTTTTCGTAATTGCTCAGCTTGAAAAGTTCGGCGAAAGGCAGCCCCCAAACCATGTTGTAAGCCAAGGCCACCGCCCCGGACCCGATTAAAACCCCCATCCGATTCCAAAGCCAGCCGGTGCGGTTTGGGGTTTGCCTGAAGATTTTCCATACTAATTCCATAAATACGGCCAGGGTGGTCAAATAGGTCAAAACCGGATAACCTGCCGCGAATTGCATGGCCCAGGCGATGGATAAAAAGAGGAAGCCGTTCTTTTCTCCCCGATAAACCTTTTCCACCGCGAAAAAAATCCAGGGAATCCAGCTGATCGTCATCAAAGCCACCGGCGTCCAGGAGGAACAAACCACGTGGAGGGAAAATCCAAATACAAAACTTCCTAAAAACGAGGCTTTGGCTGAAAAACCCTGATGCCGGGCAAAAACCCAAAAGCCAAACAATGCCCAGAAATGGTGGAGGATGGTAAGAGCCGCGAAGGCTGCCAGGGGTGAAAACAGGAGATAGAAAAAGGGGACTGGCGGATAGGCATAGGCCATCTGGGGGTCGGCGAAATAAGGGGTCCCGAATTGGGCGTCGGGGTTCCACAACGGAATCCATCCCTGTTTCAACACTTCCCCGCCCCATTTCCAAAGAGGGTAAAAAAACCGGGAAGCGTCCACGAAGACGAAGATGGAATTTCCGAAAATGACTTTCCAATAAAACAGGGTGACCAGCAAGGCAAGGGAAAACGGGCCGAAAATATATGGGAAAAATTCCAGTCCCTTTCTCATGATGTCCCCGCTTTTTCCAGGGATTCAACGACAAGGGGCGGAAGGCTGACGAGCTTTTTCTCCACGTCGCCGATCCGTTCCTCATCCTTCCACCTCTCATAGACTTCCAGGGCCTTGCGGAAAGCCTCTTGGGCTTCCATAGGATGACGGCTTGCACTCAAAAGCACTCCCAGGCGATACCAAGCCTGGGCGTAATTGGGCTCCAACTCCACGGCCTTCTGGAAACAAGCCGCCGCCTTGTCGATCTGGCCAACCGCTGCATAAAGCGCGCCCTCGTCGCTGCGTACAAAAGCGTTGAACGGCATGGCTTGTTCCGCCTGATCCAGGGCTTCTTCGGCCCCTAGGAAATCCTCCGGCGGCGACTTGGGTGAAAGCCGACGCATCAGCCGTTCCGCCTTGTCTAGCCTCCTCTGGCCGTCGGTCGACTCCAGTTCTAAGGACCGATCATAAGCTTCGTCCGAAAGCTTCTTCCAGGAAGGGTCCTGGGTTGTCCGGTAAAGTTCTTCTAGGTAATTAGCCTTGGTCACGGCGTAACCCGCGTCCCAAGCGTTCAATTTCTCGGCAGCCTCCAGGCGCCGCAAGGCCTGGGGTAGCCGGTTGGCTTGCTGGAGTTCCTCTGATTGCGCCTTAAGTGCCGGCCCGAAAGCCGCCGAGCCGAAAAGGCCGAGGCCCAGTCCCAAGGCCAGGAAAGCGGCCGTTCCACAAGGTTTCGACTTTGTATTTGCTGGTAGCGCCAGGAGGCCGGCGCCCTGGAGGGTGATCAGCGGCGTATGAAAGCAAAAGTCGAAAAAAGAGGCCGTGCCCAAGGCAGTTAAGGCCGCTTTCCGCCCCAGTTCCTTGGAAGGCCATAGTCTTTTCACCAGGAAAAAGGTCCAAACCAAGCCCACCAGTCCGAAAGCTGTCAGAAGTTCCAGGAACTCGTTGTGGGTGTATTCGGCGTCCATGAGGTAGCGGCTGACACCCGATGAGCGGGGGCTTTTCACCTGGTCAAAAAGGCCCGCAAAGGCGCCGGGCCCCACGCCTTCAAGGGGCTCCCTGCCCCATACCTGGAGCGCCGCTTTCCAGATCAGGAGGCGGTCCCATTGGGTTGGACTTTTATCCAATGAACTGAAAACGGCCGCGCGGACAGCTAACACCAAGGCGATAAAAAAATAGGCCGTTATGACCGTCCCTGAACGTTGTCGTTTTGGGGTCAAGGCTACTGTCCCTGCCGCCAAGCCCACCATGGCGCCAAAGGCCTTCAAACAAACCATCGTGGCCGCCGAATAAAGGAACAAAAAAAATTTCCCAAGCCCTTTCATTCCCTTGGCCAGTCCCGGCAACAGGGTTTTCCAATCCAAGGGGGTGGAGATCTGCAAAAAGACCAATGCCAGTAGGAACAGGCCGACCTGTTTCGGATTTGGGAAAATATGCCAATCCTTGATATCCGGGGATTGGAACGAAAATCGCCAAACCTGGAGCGCCCAAACCAATCCCAACCCGCAAAACCATTTGAAGAACCGTTGGGGGTTGGGCAAACCCTTCAAAAGAAGCCCAAATGCCAATATAAGACCCGTGATTTCGAAGAACCAAACCGCACCCAGAGCTGAAGGCGAAAAAAAAGCCCGTAGCGCCACAAAAACTCCTCCGGCAAAAATCCACAAAGGAAGGCTCTCTAGCTTTTGTTGGAAAAAAGCCGCGACCGCCCATAGGGCACAGGCGACCAGGGCCATGTTCCATGGACGAAAGGGCGGCCAAAAACCCGAAACCAACAGGATCCCCAGCATTCCCCATTCCACCCAAACCGCGGGAAGGATGGGGAGGCTCAAGGATTTCTCCGGCTTGAGCTCCAACCGGGCCGCCAAGAGGCAGAACATCCACAACAGTTCGGGCATTTGGAAGGGCAGGTCCGCCAGGGAGAACAAGAGGAAAGCCAGGACTCCGGTCATAGCCCCCCAACCTTCCCACCGGGAAGGAACCTTAAACCGGCGGACTATGCCAAAAAGCGCCGCGAGGAAAAGCAGGGTTCCCACCAGCCCCGTTTCCACCAAAAGCTGGAGAAGGAGGTTATGGGCGTACTTGGAGGCTCCGGAATCCAGTGGATAACCAGCCTGTTGGTAGTCTTCTCCGAAGGTGCCGAGGCCTGAACCCCAAAAAGGATGTTTCAGGAAAAGTTGGAAAGCGTGCTCCCACAAGCCGATCCGGCCGGAAAAAGATGAGACATCCCAATGCTGGAACCCCCGAATCCCGATAACGCCCGCCACCGCGACCCATCCCACCGCCAAGACGGAAATGATCCCAGCCCGGGATTTCCGATAGGCCAAAACCGCCAGTCCGGCCAAGATCAAGGCTACGAAGGCCCCCACGCTTTGAGTGGCCAAAAGCGCCAGGAAAAACAGGAGGGTCATGGCTCCGAAAAACCACCGTTTAGAACCCCTGCCCACAACGGAAAGGGTGAACGACAAGGGAATGAAAAGCAACATGAGCGCGGCCAAGGCCCCGGGCGTCACCAGCGGGCCGGAAGCCCGATGGTAATAAACTGCCTTTTCAACCACCCTGTAATCCATTCCGGACAATTGGGGTAAAAGCTCCTGGGTTTCCCCAAAGCCGAAAAACCACTGGCGCAGCGCCAGGATCGCGGCCAGGGTCGCCAAAAGGAGCCCGCCTACCTCCATCCGGCCCTGGCCCGCTGGGTCACCGGACCGTCCCATCAGGTAAAGAAGCGTGCCTAAGAAGATGAAACCCGCGGACTGCAGGCTGATACCAGGCAAGAGGGACCAAAAGGCGGAAATCGGCAACAAGATCAGGAAAACACATCCCGCCCTTCCCAGGATTTGGGACGATTCAGAGGGCAAAGGCCTGAACAACAGCAGGAGCAACGCCCCGCCCAAGGCCACGGCATAGGATTGGGGATAGGCCATTGGCGGAAAAAGCAGGAGGTAAAAAGCCAAGGAAAGATAGGAAATTTCCCATATCCGGGTGGGGGAGACCGTCACCGCCGCAAGAAACTGGAGCATGGGGTTATTTTAGCAGGACGGCCTTTGTTCTCAGCTCTTAAACTGTTTAAGGAATCGCTTCCTCCAGGGCGCCCAAACCCAAGGCACAATGGATAAAAACCAGAGCAAGAGTCCTACCATCAATGGCTTCCACCAGACCGGCTCATAGCGGAACGTCACTTTATGGTCGCCCGACGGCACCCAGACAGCTCGGAAGGCGTGGTTAGCGGTATAAATCGCCGAAGGGTTCCCATCCACCCAGGATTTCCAGCCGGGATAGTTCATTTCCGAAAAGACGGCCCAACCATCCCTGTCGAGCTTCAATCGGAAGGACTCTTCGTCCGGGTCGTCCTGGACAAAGTCGTATTCCAAATGCCCGGGACCCACATCTGTTTTGGTGGTTTCAGGCAGGACTTGGGAAAAATAAGCCGTCTGATAGGGGTTGAAAGCGGGATCCCGCATGGCTTGCAGCCCAAGGCGGTCGTCGTTCCAAACCAGGGCCTGGGCCGGGGAATAAACAAAAGGGACGTTTTGGGGATTCAGGCCATAGGCTACGCCGTTTTCCCGGACCGTGGAAAAGCCTGGGATCTTCCACCGGTCCGCCGCCGTGGCGTAACATTTGACGGCCATCAGTTTCAGGAAAGTCGCGGGTGGGAGGGTGTAAAGATCCGTAGTCTTGTCCAAGCTCAGGGGATTATAGCCAAAGGCGATCCGCGCCCGGTCTGTGTAAACGGAATCCGGAGGAAGTTCGGTTGGGATTTCCCTTCCCTCCGCCTCCACCTGGTAAGGAAGCCGGTCCCCGATCAAGGCCCGTCCCTCATGGGCATCCGTCGCGAGCCTTTGCAGTTCCCTGGAATGGCCCAAGTAATCAAAATTGGAAGTCGGACCCCATCGGGAGGAGGCGCAATTCCAGGCCGTGGGCAAAAGAGCGGTCAAGAGGGCTAAAAGAAAAGCCTGGAAGGGCCATTCCCCCGTCTTTTTACCCACCGACCCAAAGTAAAGAAACAAGCCTCCTAAGGCCAGTGCCCCCCACTGGAGAAAGGCGTTTTCGCTTTTCCACCCCCAAAGGGCCAAAACCAGTAGGGCGTAAACCACCGCGACCAAACCCCAACCCACCTTCTTGGATTTTTCCTTGGAGCTCACTCCCATTTCTTTTAATGCCTCAAAACCAAAGGCCGCCAGAAGGGATCCCGCGAGGCAATAGAGGAAAAGATACCGGTAGGGGGCCCTCATCAGGCCAAACCCCGGCGCCATATAACAAAGAAAACGATGCAGCGGAAAATATTTCCCAAAGGCCGTCAAGACCGCCAGGGTCCCGGTAATGGCAAGGAATCCGGTCATTCCCTTTTCCCGACCTCGCCAAAGCCCCAGGGCGTATAGAAAAAAAGCCCAAGGGCCCAGGTAGCCCGCGTTAACCAGGAAATCGGCCAGGGGCCGGGTTTGGCCCGTGGCGGCATCGAAAGGTTTCACGGGGAACAGAAACCCAGCGAGGGACCTGGGATTCAAGGACAAATCCGCCTGGAAGGTTTCGTAATTCAAATTCGTGGCATGGTAGCGGTCGGACAGGCGCATGAATTCCCAGGCCGGCACCCAAAGCAAGAGCAATGGCAGGGCTCCCCAGAGGAAAAACAAGGGGCAAAGAACCAGCCGCCTGTCCTTTTCCGGCTCCCGCCGCCATTGCCTTCGGCTTACAAGCCGCCAGCCCAGGTAAAGGCCGCCCCCGTAAAGGGCGCCCAAGGTCATTTGGAAGTTCCCCGACAAAAAAAGCAGGGCGAAAACCAGTCCGGCCGCGAAGGCCCAGGACGGTTGCAGCTTTTGGGAAACTTTTTCCAAGGCTGCTCCCCACCAGGGCATCCAGGCGAAGGCCGCCAGCAGGGGGGGGTGGATGAGCTCCCACCAGAAAAAGCCCGAGAAGGCGAAGAGCAGCCCGGCCCAAAGCCCGGATTCACGCGACAATCCCAATGTTCTGGCCCAGGAATACATGCCTCCAGCGGCCAGGAGAAAATGGAGAAAATAAAAGACACTGAAACCATAAGACACGGGAAAAGGAAGCAAAAGATACGTAAGGGGATAGGCCGACATGGTATTGGGGTCGGCGAAAAAAGGCTGTCCGCCCAGGAGGTAGGGGCACCACAAGGCAGATTTCCCATGGACCAGACAGGATTTCAGGAACATCCTCATAGGGACGTATTGGATCAAAAGGTCGCCGTCAAAATAGGCCTGGCCCGTGAAAAGAACGGGAGAGAACACCACCAAGCCAAACAGAGAATAGAAAACAAGCGGATGGAAAAGGCTTAAGCTTTTTAAAGAAGATCGTGGGCCAACGAGGGCAGAATTCAAATCTATTTATTCTTTTCCGACAGGGAAAGCTGGACGGCCGCCTGGAGGGCCAATAGGTAGCTGTTTTTCCCGAAGCCGGAAATTTGTCCCACGGCCACGGGGGAAACGTGGGAGGACTGGCGGAACCCCTCCCGGGCATGGATATTGGAAAGGTGCACTTCGATAGCGGGGACCTTGACTGCGGACAGGGCGTCCCGGATGGCCACAGAGGTGTGGGTATAGGCCGCCGGGTTGATGAGGATCACTTCGGCCCAATGGCGGGCATTCTGGATGGCCTCCACGATCTCGCCCTCGTGGTTGGACTGCACGATGCGAAGCTCCACGTCCTTTTGGGCGGCTAATTCCTTGAGTTCCTTGTTGATTTCCTCCAGGGTAACCGAACCATAGACATTCGGTTCTCTTTCGCCCAACAAATTAAGATTGGGGCCATGGATTACCAGCACTTTTCGCATCGTTTCCCCCAGCGGATCGGTTGCCCGGCTCAAAAGCATGCGGGAATCATGCTAATCAGAAGGACCCCCAGGGACAAGGATAAAATCCCCTTTTCCTGGAAACCGCAACTCAAGGCTCATAAAATCAACTTGTATGGAAAGCAAGGAACTTCTTCCTTCCTGGAAACAGGCGCCCCCTTGGGTCCCCGGGGTTTGTTTCCTTTGCCTATTATTTTCCAACTCCGTTTTTTCTTATTCCAACCTTTCGCTCTTGTGGAAGATGGAAGTCGGCCTTTTCTTTTTCGCCCTTCCCTTAATGGCCTTCCTGGGCTGGAACCTCCACGTCCGGCCCTTGCCTGAGGCAACCTTTTCCGTTTCGCCCTGGCTTTGGGTTTTTCTCCTGGGCGGCGCCTTCCTGCTGCGGGTCTATCGCCTCGATTCCCTTTCCTCCTGGCCCGTGGTCGACGAGGGGAGATACGGTTATTTCGCCACCCGTCTGGCACAAGGCTGGGACTGGAAGCTAATGCACTCCCCTCTCTATATTTCCTCCGTTTACTGTTGGATTCTTTACGCTTCCTTCCGGATTTTCCACAATTCCCTATGGTCCCTTTGGCTTCCTCCGGCGCTTTTGGGTTGGGGGTGCCTGCTGTTCTTCCCTTTCCTCAACCGTAAAATCGTTCCCGTTCCAACCGCCCTTTATTCCCTTTGTTGGATGGCCTTCGGGTTTTGGCCCCTCTACTTGGGGCGTTTTTCCAACCAAGCCTCTTTTTTTGTTTTCTGGGAATGCCTGGTCTTAGCCGTCCTGATGTCATGCCTGGGCGACCTGTCCGGGGACGCTCCACCCAAAAGCCGGTGGAGATGGGGGATATTGGCCCTATGGACCGGCCTGGGTTTTTATACTTACCTGGCCTGGCCCATGGTGGCTTTCCTTGTTTTCGCGGTTTTCCTTTCAATGCGGCGTGGGCCTTGGCGCCGGAGACTTGGATCCCTGGCCTTATTCATGCTGGGAGTCCTTCTTCCGGCCCTTCCCTTGTTTGTTTCCATGGCCCGAAACTACCAATACTACCTGCAACATCTCTGGGCCTTTGGAACCCCCGCGCAATTTTGGGAAAGGTTCCGGCTGCCGGCGGCTTATTTAAAGGGTATTTTTTGGGGATTTTCTCAGCCAGGTCATTTTTCTTTGGGCCCTCTTTGGGGAGGGCTTTTAAGCCCTGTTCAAACCGCCTTTTTTTTCCTCGGGGCGGCCTCCCTGGTAAAACCCGCTTGCAGGACTGCCGGGGCTTGGATCGCCATTGTGATGGCCGTGTTTTCGGCGCCCGCTTTCCTGACGAACAACCTCGAATTCGTGCGCTTGTGCGGCCTGATCCCTTTCCTGGCCTATGTCAGCGCCTTGGGCGTCCGCGAACTCGTGGCTGTTTTCCCGCCGCGTAAAGCTGCCGTGGTTTTTTCCCTGGTCCTCACCGGGTCGTTGATTTTGGACGCCCATCAACTGTTCCAAGCCTACCCGGAGGTCCAAAAATCCGATCCAGGCTATTACGGCATGCACAAGTCGCCCGAATATGAAAAAGCCTTCGCCCTTTTAAAACCCTTGGCGCAAAAGAAAGGGCCCGGCCTGCTGCTTTTAAACGAAGTTCCCGACCCCTTGGACCAAACTCTTTTTGTGGCTTCCTACTCCTTCAACGCGGAGCAGAACCTTCGATTAAACCCCCAGTCCGCCTCTTGGGCCGCGGTCCTAGCCAACATCCACGAGCAACCCTATCTTTCGAAAATTTTTCCAGGCATGGAGTGGAAATGGCTCTCCGAGGGCTTCCAAAGGGAGGACGGTGGCCTGATGCTGGCGGTGATCCCCATCGATGCCGCTTCGGGGGATAGGATCCAGCGATGGACCCGGGCCGACCAGTCCCTTGAGGAATTGACCGATTCCGTAATGGAGTTCGGGGTTGCCCCCGACCAAAGCCGCATGCTCGGAGTTTTGGAGAAGGCCTATCCCCTCTTCAAAGGGGACCGGATTTTGGAGTCCCGGTATTGGCGGCTTTGGGCAATTCATCAAGCGGCCACGGGCCGCACGGATCTGGCCAGCCAAGGGGAGGAAAAAGCCATACGCCTGGGATATCCCATGGCCCATCTCTACAACGAATGGGGTTGTCTTTTATTCAAGGAGGGCCGGTTGGCCGATTCGAGGAATGCTTTTGAGGAAGCCTTGCGTTTGAAGCCCAACTGCACCGATGCCGCGGTAAATCTTCACAACCTTTCCCTCCTCCCAAACCAATAATCCTTCAAGTGGACTTGGATTTTGTGGTGGGAATCGCCGGGACTCTTCCCTTTGATCGACTACGGGTTGCCGGCTGACTGGGGCGCTGGCGCCGGGGCGGAGGGTTGGCCGGGCTGGGACGGGGAAGGCGTTTCGGAGGGTGCTGGCGCCGGGGCGGCCTGCGGCGAACCAACCGAACCCGCCTGCGGCGCGTATTGTTGCATCCACTGCCTTAAGCCCGCGTTGTTGGGGTTGTACTTCAAGGCCTGTAGGTAGGCCTGGATGGCCTGATCCTTTCCACCCAGCCTCAGGTAGCAGTCCCCGGCCAGTTGGTAGGCCTTGGCGTTGCGGCTGTCGGACTGGAGAGCCTTGAGGAAGCGGTCCAAGGCCTCGCGGTAATTGCCCTCCTTGAACATCGTCATTCCATCCTCGATCAAGTCGGTGGCCGTGGCGTCCATGACGCCAGACACCACCAGCTCCACGCGCCGGTTTTTGGCCCGGCCTTCCTTCGTTTCGTTGGAGTCGATGGGCCGGGTTTCACCGTAGCCCACCACGCTGAGTTTGGAGGGGTCCAACCCGTTGCGCACCAGGTAGTCCTCCACCGCCTGGGCGCGGGCCA
>JASHQZ010000195.1 GCA_030038835.1 candidate division FCPU426 bacterium | reverse complement strand
GGGAGACGACATGAAAAAAGAACCCAACCGCTGTCCCTGGTGCGCGGGCGACCCCCTGATGGGCGCCTACCACGACCAGGAATGGGGCCGGCCGGTCCATGACGACCGGAGGATCTACGAGTTCCTCGTTTTGGAAACCTTCCAGGCGGGGTTGTCCTGGAGGACGGTGCTTTACAAGCGCGAGAATTTCCGCAAGGCCTTCGCGGGGTTTGATTTTAAGAAGGTGGCGGGGTTCGGCGCCAAGGACCGGGCCAGGCTCCTTCGGGACTCCGGCATCATCCGCAACCGGGCCAAAATCGAGGCCGCCATCGCCAATGCCTGGAGGTTCCTGGAGGCGCGGCGGGAATTCGGGACCTTTTCCCGCTACATGTGGTCCTGGGTCGGCGGAAAGCCCCTCCTTCACCGTTTCCGGCGGCAGGGGGATTACCCGCCTTTTACCCGGGAGGCGGAACTTTGGGCCAAGGACCTCAAGAAAAGAGGCTTTCAATTCATGGGGCCAACGGTCGTTTACGCCCACATGCAGGCGGTGGGCATGGTTAATGACCACCTTGTCACATGCTTCCGCTACCGACAGCTTGCGTCCGGCTCCAAAGCCGGGAAGTGAGCCGTTGGACGACCTCCCGGGACGGAAGGTTGGTGGTGGACTCGTTGGAATTAACTCCCCTTCCTTCAGAGGGGGAGAAGGGGCCAAGTTTCAAACTGATGCGGCACCCGAAGGCTCATTTCCTTGCGCTCGGAAAATCCGGATGTTATATTGAATTAAAAGGTTTTTAGCGGGTTGACAGCCTTTTTTCCAATCACTGAAACCGGTTGAAAGCAGTTGGTTTAGGCGTTTTTTACCGATAACCATCCCAATTCATGTTTGGCTGGGGATGATCCTATCCCCTAGACGTGTTTTCCGAGGCTTTATGAACGCTCCTGCTGGTGGGGACAAAAAAAATATCGTAAAAATGGCCTATATCTATTTCCAGGAGGGCCGCTGGGATAAGGCCATTGAGGAATACAAAAAACTCATCGCCCTGGACCCCGAGGACATCAACACCCACAACATGCTCGGGGATGTTTACGTCAAGAAAGGCGCCAGCCGCGAGGCCTTCGAGGAATACATCAAGGTTTCCACGGATTTTTCCTCCCGGGGACAATCCGACAAGGCCATCATCGTCAACAAGAAGATCGCCGCCCTGGACACCGGCCTGCTGCCGCCCGAAGCCCAGAAAAAACAAAACCTCATCAAGCAAACCCTCAAGGCGGAGACGGCCATGGAGCAAGGCGACGTGGACTCCGCCATCGACGCCCTGACCGAGGTCCTGAAGCTGGACGGCGAGAACCTGGCCGCCTTCTATAAATTGGGGGAGCTGTTCGAGAAAAAAGGGCAGGTCGCCGAGGCGGTGAAGCAGTACCAGATGTTGGGCGCCGCCTTCCTGAAAAACCGCCTCTACAAAAAATCGCAGGAAATGTACCAGAAGGTCGCCCTGCTGGACCCCTCCAACACCGACGCCCACGTCAACCTGGCCCAAATTTTCGTCAAGCAAGGCTCCGAATCGGACGCCAAGAAGGAATACCTCACCGCCGCCGAGCAGGCCCTTAACGCCGGGGACCTGGAGGGCGCCAACGCCCACGCGGCCAAGGCCGTGGAGCTCAAGAGCATCGAGGCCCACTACGTCCAGGGCGTGGTGTTTTTCAAGCGGCAAAAACTTTCCGAGGCCAAGGCCGAGTTCGAGAGCCTGTTGCGCTTCAAGGTGAACCACGTGGGCGCCCTGACGCACCTGGGCCGGGTGCTGCTGGAACTCAACCAGCCCGACAAGGCCGCGGAGAACATCCAGAAAGCCCTCAAGCTGGAGAAGGACAACCTGGCCGCCCTGGAAGCCTGGGTGGAGGTTTCCCTGAAGAAGGGCAGCAAGGCGGAGGCGGTCACGACCCTGGGAACGCTCATCGACCGCTACGCCGCCAAGGGCGACCACGCCAAGGCCGCCGAATTCGCCCGCGCGCTGCACTCGCTGGACGAGAATTCGGCCGCGGCCCACACCAAACTGGCCGAGGCCCTCCTTAAAAGCGGGGACCGGAACGCGGCCGCCGACACCCACTTCAAGCTGGCCCTCCTTTACGAGAAGCAGGACAAGAAGGACGCCTCGATGGAGTCGACCCGCAAGGCGCTGGAGCTCAACCCGAACCACGTGGAAGCCCAAAGCCGGATTTTGGGGGGCCAAGCCGCCGCGGCCACGCCCGCCGTGAAACCCCCGGCCGGGGCCCCCGCAGCGGCCGCTCCGGCGACTCCCGAGGCGCCCCCGCCCGCCAAGGCCCCTGCCGCGGGCGTTTTGGACTTGGAGCAGGAAATCGCGAAGCCTTTTTCCGGGCCGCCTAAAACCCCGGCGGCGCCCCCGCCCCAGGCCCCCGCGCCGGAGAAGATCGCGCCCCCAGCGCCCGCGGCGGACCCCGAGGAGGACCTGAGGGCCCAGCTTTCCATCGCGGACAACTACCTCAAACAGGGGATGGTGGAGGAGGCCATTGAGATCTACCAGCAGCTGTCCGAGGCCTATCCGGAGAACGCCCAAGTGAAACAAAAGCTGAGCCAAGCCTACACGGCCTACGTTAAAACCGGCGAGGACGTCATCGGGGCCCTGGAGGCGGAAAAGAAGGCCAAGGAAGAGGAGGAACGGAACCTGCGGGCCGAGATGGAGAAGAAGGCCCAGGAGGAAGCCCGGCGCCTGAGGGAGGAACTGGAACAAAAGGCCCGCCAGGAGGCGGAGAAGACGGCCCGCGCCGAATTGGAAAAGAGGGCCCGCGAGGAAGCGGAGCAAAAGGCCCGGGAGGAAATGGAGCGGCTGGCCAGGGCCGAGGCCGAACGAAAGCAAAAGGAAGAAATGGAACGGAAGGCCCGGGACGAATCGTTGAGGAAGGCCCAGGAGGAAGCGCAGCGCAGGGCCCGGGAAGAAGCCGAGCGCAAGGTCCGGGAGGAAAAAGCCGCCGCCGCGCCCGCCACTTCCCGCACGCCTCCGCCCTCCAAGGGAGACTCCCTGGAGGAGGGGCGCGACGAGTTCATGACCATCGCCGTGGCGGAAATCTACGAACGCCAGGGCCTTTTGGAGGACGCGGCCAAGATCTACCGCCACATCACTCGGGCCGAGCCCGACAACCTGGAGGCCCGGAAGAAATTGGGGGACGTCGAGGCCAAGATCAAGTCCAAGGGCGGTTCGCCGGCCCCGGCGTCCGGCCCGGCCAAGCCCTTCGAGCCCCCCGCGGGCGCGGCCCCATCCCCCGGCCCGCCGCCTTCCCGTCCGCCGGACCCCGAAAAAGATTCGGGTGGCAAAAAGAAATCAAATAGGGTAGGCTACGTCTAGTTTTAGCGGACCAGGGTCCTCCGCAAGGGAGGGCCTTTTTTATGGCCGCGGAGATTTCCAGGCCCCCGGCACCGGCCGGAAAACGGGCCTCCTGGAGTGGCGGGTTGCCGAGTAGCTCTTGCCCGTCAAGGACCACCCTATGAGCTACGAAAATTTCTACGGATTAAAAGAACAAGCCTTTTCCAACGCACCGGACAGCCGCTTTTATTTCGAAAGCAGCCAGCACGCCGAGGCCATGGTGCGCATGCTCCACTCCGTGGACACCATGAAGGGCCTGACCGTGGTGGTGGGCGACATCGGCGCCGGCAAGACCCTCCTGGCCCGCAAGGCCCTCGAAAAACTCGAGCAGGACCCCCAATACGAAGCCACCCTGCTGGTCATCGTGCACAGCGAAATCAACGCCGAATGGATGCTCAAGAAAATCGCGCACCAATTGGGCGTGGAGTCGCCGGGGGAGAACAAGGCCCAGGTCATTTCCCAGCTTTACGAGCGCCTCAT
>JASHQZ010000194.1 GCA_030038835.1 candidate division FCPU426 bacterium | reverse complement strand
TTTTCCTGGCCGATCACGTACTCGTCCAGGATTTCCTTGATCTCAAAGGGCTTGGGAACCGAAAGCCGGCCCTTGGGGGCCGTGCCCTTGACTTCCCCCTTGTCCTCTTCCTTCAGGATATCGTTGCAAAGGGCCACGCACTCGTTGCAGATATAAACTGTCGGGCCCGCGACAAGTTTCCGGACCTCGTCCTGCGTCTTGCCGCAGAAGGAACACCGAAGAAAGGTCGATTTGTCTTTTTCGCCCGCCATTGAAATCAACTCCTAGGGTTAGGCCTCATTTATGAGTAATACTTCAACCTTAAATCGTTACCACCATCAAACACCAATATCTTACCGCCTTTACTGGCGGCTGACGACTGGTACCTCACTCCTGGTTTGTCACTTTTTCTTGGCATCCGGCCGCTTGCTCAAAATGTCGTCAATTAAGCCATAATCCTTGGCTTCCTGGGCGGTCAAGAAGTGGTCCCGCTCCACATCCTCTTCGATTTTCTCGAGGGATTGACCCGTATGGAAGGCCAGGATCTTATTCAGCCTTTCCCGGGTCTTCAAGATTTCCTTGGCGTGAATTTCGATATCGGTAGCCTGGCCCTGGGCACCTCCTGAAGGCTGGTGGATCATGATCTGGGCGTTGGGGAGGGCGAATCTTTTGCCCTTGGCCCCGGCGGTCAGAAGCAGCGCCCCCATGCTGGCGGCCTGCCCCACGCAAATGGTGGAAACCGGCGCCTTCATGAACTGGATGGTGTCGTAAATCGCCATGCCCGACGTGACCACGCCCCCCGGGCTGTTGATGTAGAGGTTGATGTCCTTGTCCGGGTCCTCCGACTCCAAAAACAAGAGTTGGGCGATGATGGTATTGGCGACGTCGTCATTAATGGGCGTGCCCAATATGACGATGCGGTCCTTCAAGAGCCGGGAATAAATGTCGTAAGACCTCTCGCCCCGGTTGGTTTGCTCCACAACAATGGGAATAAGTGCCATTTCATCCTCCAAGGAACCTCAATTATGAATTAAGGAAATTTTCAATCGAAGACTGAAAATTCTTCAAACATTGAGAATTCAAAATTTGCCGCTTTTTAAGCGGCGTCCACCTTTGCCTGCGCGATCAGAAAATCCAGTGCCTTCTCGTATTCGATCCATTCCTTAATGGAATCCAGATTGCCCTGCTGTTTCAAATACCGCTTCACCACGTCCGCCGGCTGACCCGCCCCTTGGGCGACCTTGGCGTAATAAGCCTCCAGGTCCTTATCGTCGCAATGGATGTTTTCTGCCGCCCCTATCTTCTCGACGATCAAGGCCATATGGACGTTTTTCTGGGCCATAGGCCGGAGATTCTCGACGAATTCCTGCTTCTGCTGGTCGGTGAGCTTGTTGGCGTCGACGCCCTGGCGTTTCAACCTATCCACACCTTGTTGCACCAGCCGCTGGTGCTCCATGTTGACCAGCGATACCGGAACGTCAAAGGGATGTAGGGCCAGGAGTTTCTCCCCGACCTGCTCGACCATCTTGGACCTCTGCTCCACTTCCTTGGAAGACTTGATCTGGGCCTCCAGTTTCTCGCGCAATTCCTTCACGGTCTCGCACTTCCCCACGTCCTTGGCGAATTCATTGTCCACCATCGGAAGCTTCTTTTCCTTGATCTCATGGGCCGTCACGGTGAACTCGGCCTCCCGGCCCGCGACTTCCTTTTTCCCGTAGTCCTTGGGGAAGGTTATTGTAAAGGTCTTGGTCTCCCCCTTTGTGATCCCTTCCAGGTTCGTCTCGAAATCTTTCAACAAATTTTGGCTCCCCAAAAGCACGGGATAGCGGGAGGCCTTTCCACCCTCAAAAGGTTTCCCGCCGATTTTCCCGTCGAAGTCCATGACCACGAGGTCGTCTTTCTTGGACGGCCGGTCTTCTACGGGTATGAATTGGGCCATTTGTTCCCTCAGGTTTTCCAAGGCCTTATCCACTTCCTCTTCCGTCACCGAGGTTTTTTCCTTCTTGATTTTCAGGCCCTTGTAATCCTTGAGCTGAAATTCGGGTTTGACTTCCACCTTGGCGATAAATTTGAGGGGGGAGCCTTCCTCGAACTGGAGGTCGGAAATCTGGGGCTGGGCTACGGGATCTATTTTTTGCTCGAGCAACACCGCGCGGAAAAATTCCGGCAGTTCATGGTGGAGGATTTCCTCCCGGACCGCAGACTTGTATTGCTTTTTGATCACGTCCAGCGGGGCCTTGCCCTTGCGGAACCCCGGAAGCTTGGCCTCACGGGAGATTCGGCCGTAAATGCCGTCCACCTTACCTTGGACGGTTTCCGCCGGGACCTCCACATGGACTTCCCTGGCGCAACCGGAAACGTTATTGACGCTGACTTTCACAACGGCTCCTTAAGCTTAGAGGATTGTTATTGGCCAACCAACCGGAGCTGGCATATGACAGGCTGCCCTCCTTCGCCAAGGCTATGGAGGGCAACCTTCGCTTAGTCTCCAATTCCTTCAAGGAAGCGAAGATTGGTGCGAGGGGAGGGAGTTGAAGCGCTTCGCGCTCACAGGGGAAATTCCCCCTGTGTACCCCAATCTCCCCGGGAAAACTTCCGTTTTCCCGGAACCCTTTCCCAAGGTTCAACTCTTCAATTTTTGGTGCGAGGGGAGGGAGTTGAACCCTCACGGGTTACCCCGCCAGAACCTAAATCTGGTGCGTCTGCCAATTTCGCCACCCTCGCGTAAGGGCAAAACAGGCCCCATCTTAGCGATGCACCTATCAACCGTCAATTTAAGTCCAGGTTTAGGAAGAAAACTCAAGGCGAAACCGTGGCGGGTGGCTTGAATGCCCCGCCTGACTTGATAGTATGTTTCACTTCCTTCGGTTTCAATACCAATGAGCTATTATATCGGCATCACCGATGTCTTTTTCCGTGGGAGCCGGAATGAAATCCACTGAAATATCCCAAGTTGACCTTGCCATCATCGGGGGCGGCATCAATGGCGCGGGCCTGGCGGCCCTGGCCGCCCGGGCCGGGCTGTCCGTGGCCCTTTTTGAGAAAGGGGATTTTGCTTCCGGTACTTCCAGCAAATCCACCAAACTGGCCCATGGAGGCATCCGTTACCTGGAACAATACCGGTTTTCCCTGGTCTTCGAGGCGCTTCACGAAAGGCACCGCTTGATCGAGCTGGCGCCCCACTTGGTTCACCCGGTTTCTTTTCTTTTACCCTCCTACAAAGGGGATCAACGCCCCGCTTGGATGCTTAAAATCGGTCTTTGGTTATACGACCTTCTTGCCGGGGCCCAAAACATTTCGAGGCACCGCTGGTTCTCGCCCGGTCAGGCCCTCCGGCAGGCTCCGGACTTGGAGCCGCAAAACTTGGAAGGTTGCGGGCTCTATTACGACGCCCAGGTCAACGACGCCCGGCTGGCGTTGGAAAACATCCTGGCCGCCGGGGAAAGCGGGGCCCGTTGTTTCAATTATTGTCGGGTCACCCAAATCGACCGCCAGCCGTCCCAAGTCCGCGTCTTCTTCCAAGATGAGCGGTCCGGGGAGAATGGAGCCCTAGCGGCCTCCTGCCTGGTGAACGCCTCAGGCCCTTGGGCCAACCTTACCGCCAAGCTTATGGCCGAGGATTCCCTTCAGCTGGTGCGGCCTACGCGTGGGACCCATATCGTGGTCCCGGAGGTGTTGCGCGATAACGCGGTTTTGGTGATGTCCCGCGAGGACAACCGGGTCATCTTTATCATCCCTTGGCGGGGCTACAGCCTGGTAGGGACCACGGATCTGGATGACCCAGGCGACCCGGACAAGGTGCGGCCCACGGAAGAAGAAATCGGCTACCTCTTGAAGGAAGCTTCCAGGGTCTTCCCCAAGGCTTCGTGGGATCGGGGCCGGGTGATCGCGGCCTTCGCGGGCTTAAGGCCCCTCGCCTGGTCGGAAGGCGGTCACGCCTCATCGGTTTCCCGGGAAGACAAAATACTGGCGAGCGGCAACTTGTTCACCATCGTGGGCGGGAAACTAACCACCTACCATTCCATGGCCCAAAAAACATTGGGGCTCATCTTGGGCCATTTAGGGAAAAAGTCTCAGGCCCACCAACCTGACCGCCTTCCAGGAACACCCCTCAAACCCTGGGAATTATTTTTAAGGGAGGAAACTTCCCTGTGGGTTTCGGCGTATGGCATCCAAAGGGAACAGGCGGATCATTTGGCCCATCTTTACGGCCAAAGGGCCGAAGAAGTTTTAAGGCTGATGCGGTCGGAACCGCGCCTTTCGCAAAGGCTGCATCCTTCCCGGCCCGAGATCCTGGCCCAGGTGGCCTACGCCGTCCGTACCGAAAAGGCCCTCCACCTGGAGGATGTACTCCTGAGACGGCTGGAAATCGGATACAGCCGGGAACGCTGGGGAGAGGCGGCCGAAAAGGCATCCCGCCTTATGATGGAGCTACTTGGCTGGGATGAGGCAAAACGCCAGGCGGAAATGGATCAATACCGCCAAAGGCTCTTCCCCGCCCCTTGACCTTCAATCTTGACTTGTTGGTGGGTGAAGCCCTAGGTTAACATGCGCTTCCGCTCCGAATGTCAACGTCCTTGGAAAGGATTCGTCATGGAAAAAGTCGTCATTATCGGCTCCGGCCCGGCCGGCTACACCGCCGCCCTTTACGCCTCCCGCGCTAATTTGAACCCCCTCTTGATCGACGGCCCCCAGCCCGGGGGTCAGTTGACCACGACCACCGAGGTTGAGAATTTCCCCGGCTTCCCCGAGGGTATCCAGGGACCCCAGTTGATGGAAAACATGAAACAACAGGCGGCCCGTTTCGGCACCCGTTATAAGACCGGCTTTGTAACCAAGGTGGATTTCTCCAGGAGGCCCTTCCGGCTTTGGGTGGACGAGAAGGAGGAGGTACAGGCCGAAACGGTCATCATCTCCACCGGCGCTTCCGCCAAGTACGGCGGCGTTCCCCGGGAGATGGAAATGGTGGGCCACGGCGTTTCCGCCTGCGCCACCTGCGATGGCTTTTTCTTCAAGAATCAGGACATCGCGGTGGTCGGGGGCGGTGATTCGGCCATGGAGGAAGCCAACTTCCTGACGAAATTCGGGAAAAACGTGACTCTCATCCACCGCCGGGAAGATTTCCGCGCCTCAAAAATCATGCTGGAGAGAGCCAAGGCCAACCCCAAGATCCACTGGATGACGAATGCCGTGGTGACCGAATTGGTAGGGGAAAAGGAACTCAAGGGCGTTAAGGTCAAAAACCTCAAAACGGGCGAGGAAAAGATCCACCCCTTCACGGGTCTCTTTTTCGCCATCGGCCACAACCCCAATACCAAACTCTTCAAGGGTCAATTGGACATGGATGAAGTGGGGTACCTGAAGTTGCCCACCCCCCCCAGGACGATGACGAATATCCCCGGCGTTTTCGCCGCCGGCGACGTGGCCGACCACTATTACCGGCAGGCCGTCTCCGCGGCCGGAATGGGCTGCATGGCCGCCATTGAGGCCGAGCGCTGGCTTTCAGAGCACGAATAGTAACGCGAATGCGGAAATTCCGGGTTAAGCGGATGGAATCTGTTGTAGGTATTGGATGTTGATGTCCACGCAAAGGATGCGGAGTTTATCCTGCGCGTCCTTGAAGGCCCTCGCAAAAGTGACGCAGGAATTGCCGGTGGTAAGGGAGAGGTAAGGTTCGCTGATATAGGTCGGCTTTTTAAGGCCGCCATCGATCAACATATAAAAATAATCCTTCATCGTGTGGTCCGTTCCCTTTTGGGCTGGTCGGAAAATTAGATGGTTTTTGGGAGGCGCCTCAATCTTTCCAAAAACCGTTTCCGAAACCTGAAATCCTTTTTCGTCCAAGACATAAAGGCATTCCACCACTGGAAAGTAATGGACCATTTCCGCAAGCTTGAGGTCGAAGTGGTCCTGCGTGATCTTGGAAAGCTCGATTTGGATTTCACGGGTCATGAGTTCGTATTTCCGCAAGTTGAACCGCTTGATGTTGAGTTTCTGGAGGACCATTTCCTTGAACTTCCGGAACAATTCCTCCATCCTTTCGTTGACGGAGTCATCGTCGATCTGGTCATAACTCTGGGGCTTTGAAAAATAATAGCCCTGCGCCAGGTCTACTCCCGCCTCCAGTAGGTAAAGTCCTTCTGCCTCGGTCTCGATCCCTTCCGCAAGGATCAAGGCCCCGATCTTATGGGCCAGTCCCACCAATGACTTGAACACTTCTTGTTTGTGGAAGTCATCTTGGATGCCCTGGACCAGGTAGCGGTCGATCTTGAGAATGTCGGGTTTCAGGAGCGGGATTCGGTTCAAGTTGGAATGACCCGCCCCCACGTCGTCCAAGGCAATCAAGAAGCCGTAGTCCCGGTAGGTTCGGATGAATTTCTGCAGTTCCCCGACGTCCCGGACGTTGGACTCGATGATTTCCAGCGCGATGGAGGCAGGGTTCAGCCCCAGGGAGGTCGTTTGGTGGATCAGGTTCCCCGAGCCCACCACCCCCTGGTCGATCACCGAGGCCTCGAAATTCAACGATAAAAGGCGGCCGGGTCTTTCCCCGGCGATGCCGCGGAAATATTCCATCACTTTTTTGCGGCAAAGCCGGTCCAGTTCCAGGGTCAGACCTTTTTCCGCAGCCTCATAAAACAATTCCGGCGGGGGTATGAACCCTCCGTTCCCAGGATGGATGCCGCGCGCCAGTCCCTCATATCCCACAATGGCCTTCTTACGGACGGAAATAATGGGTTGGAAATGGACGGCGATGGATTCCCCAGCCAGGATTTGGCTCAAATCGAATTCGGGCGAGGGCATTATTTTTTCCATAGTTTATTGTTAGATACCGTTCGTTTCATGCGGGTTAAAACACTGGCGTTTAGATCAATAAGCGTGCCAAATTGGAGGTGTTTAATACCCAGTACATTTTTTCAAGACCGTTTTGTCAGGTGAAATAATTACTCCATATTTGACTTAAACCAACAAAACTGTTGTGGTTTTCCGAAATGAAATACCTAAAGTTAAATGATTACACCTTTTAAACCTGGCACAAGTGTTGCTCTAAATTGGCCAGGAGGTGGCCATGGAAATTGTCTCGAAAGAAAACACTGTCCCGGCTGAAACCGATGTCCTTTCCCTCATTGAGCAAGGTAGTGCGGCGGCCTTTTACCAGCCGATTATTTCCATCAAGAAAAAATCCGTCATCGGCCTGGAAACGGTGGGCCGCGGAATCGACCCCGAAAACCGCCAGTTAATTGAGGCCGAAAAGCTTTACCAGCTCTCCAGCGAAAAGAATAAAGCCTTGGATTTGGACCGGCTCCTGCGGCTCAAGGGCTTGGAGGGGTTCACTGAAATCCAGTCCAAAATGCCGGGCCTGATCCTCTTCTTGGGCGTCGAGACGTCCGTGCTAACCAAGGATGTAGTGGGGTCAGGCCATCTTTTGCGGGTGGTTCAAGACTTGAAGCTGGACCCCTGCTCCATCGCGGTGGAACTCTCCCGGTCCGAAACTAAGGATCCAGAGTCCGCCAGGACGTTCGTGGATAATTACCGTAACACCAATTTCTTGATCAGCATGCGGGATGTGGACACCGGTCGGGAAAGCCTGGACCGCGTCCTGCGTTTGGCCCCCGATATTTTAAAACTATCACCCTCCCTGACCGCCAACTTGTCGAAGGACTCCTACAAGAAGGACGGATTCAGGAGCCTCGTGAACTTGGGCCACCGCCTGGGCAGCCTGATCGTGGCCAACGGGGTGGAAAACGAGGAGGACGCCCTGGCGGCGCTGGAATTGGGGGCTGACATGCTCCAGGGAAGCTATTTTTCCAAACCCCAAAGGACTGAGATTTCCGCAACTTTGGGCCTGAAAGCGCGCATCGTGTTCGTGGCCTCGCGGTTCAAGCGCCTCATGACGGAAAAGGTGAGCCGGGACAAGGATCGCAAGGTCCATTACGAGAAAATTGCCACGGCGGTCTTGGCCGGCGTCCAGGAGTCCCTGATCGAGGAAGCGGAGGAAAAATTCCCGAAACACCTCAAAGCCTACCCGCAGCTGGAATGCCTTTACCTTTTAAACCAGGACGGGGTCCAGGTGACGGAAACGGTCTGCAACATTCAAATGGTTTCCGAGCGCCGGAAATATCTCTTCCAGCCCGCCCCGAAGGGAACCGACCACTCGCTGAAGGATTATTATTATTCGCTGGTCTACAATGGTCTGGAGCGTTATTTCACCGAGCCTTATATCTCCCTGGCCTCGGGAAATCTCTGCGTGACCGCAGCGGGCCTCCTCAAGGGCCCGGAAGGAAACAAGCCTTACATCCTTTGCATGGATATCGACGTCACTAAAATCTGAACAAAAGTTCTGAGTTATGACTTTTGAGTTGTGAGTTCCGGTGATTTTTGAATTCGTTTTCGAATTCAAAAATCACCGGAACTCACAACTCAACACTCCGAACTCAAAACCGCCGTTCCCTAGATTTCCATGATGACCGGCATGATCATGGGCCGGCGGTTGGACTTCTGCGAAAAGAACTTCTGTAATGATTTACGCATGGTCTCCTTCACCGTGGACCAATCAGTGATCTTGTCGTGGATTTCCGCCTCCAGGGTCGTGCGGATCATGTCGCGCGCCTCGTTCATCAAGCTGTCCGAGAGGCTTTCACTAAATCCCCGGGTCACCAGGTCCGGCCCTCCCACGATCTTGCCTTTAGTCGTATCCACCGTGATCAGTGCCACAACAACGCCGTCTTGGGACAAATGAAGCCGGTCGCGAAGGACCACTTCCCCTACGTCCGACAGGTGCTTGCCATCCACCAGGATAGTTCCCCCGGAAAGTTCTTTTTCGATGCGCGCGTCAGCACCGTCCACCACTAGCTTTTCCCCGTTTTCCAGCACAAAGGTGTTGTCGGGGGGGATGCCCAATTCCTCGGCCAGGCGGGCGTGCAGGACCAGATGGCGGTATTCGCCATGAACGGGCACGAAATACTTCGGTTTGACCAGGGAGATCATGATTTTTTGCTCTTCTCGGCAGGCATGGCCCGAGACATGGATTTCCGAGACCGCCTCGTACAACACGTCCGCCCCGCGCCGGTAAAGCAGGTTGATGATATTGGAAATAGCCCTTTCGTTTCCGGGAATAGTACGGGCGGAGAGGATCACAAGGTCGTCGGGTTGGATGGAAACCTGCTTATGGTCCCCCATGGCCATGCGGGAGACGCTGCTCATGGGCTCCCCCTGGCTCCCCGTGGTCACGATCACCAAGTCCCGGGGATCCATGCCCTTCAATTGGTCCGGCTGGACCAGCAGGTTGGAGGGGACGTGCATAAAGCCCAGGTCCCGGGCCACCTGGGTGTTGCGCACCATGCTCCGGCCCATGATGCAAACCTTGCGGCCCACCTTCTTCGCCGATTCGATGACCTGCTGAACGCGATGGATGTTGCTGGCGAAGCAGGCCACGATGATGCGGCGCTTGGCCTTGGGGAAAATGCGGTCGAACTCCTCACCTACGACCTTTTCCGAAAGGGTGTACCCTTCCCTTTCCACGTTGGTGGAGTCGGACATGAGCATCAGCACTCCCTTGGACCCATAGTCGGCAAAACGGTTGAGGTCGATAGGGATTCCGTCGATGGGAGTGGGGTCGATCTTGAAGTCGCCCGTGTGGATCACCACGCCCGCGGGGGTGGTGATGGCCAGGCCGCAACCGTCCACGATGCTGTGGGTGACGCGGATGAACTCGACATGAAAAGGTCCTAGGTCAAAAGGCTTCTTCGGATCCACCTCCACGAAGGTAGGAGGCGACGGCAGCTTAAATTCCTCCAATTTAGCCTTCACGAACCCAAGTGTGAGTTTTGTCCCATAAATCGGCGCATTGATCTTCTGGAGTAGGTAGGGAACGGCGCCGATATGGTCTTCATGCCCGTGGGTAAGCAGAACCGCCTTCAACCTCTCCGGATTTTCAGCCAGGAAGTTGAAGTCCGGGATGATGTAATCCACGCCTGGATGCAGGTCGTCCGGGAACATCAGTCCGGCGTCGATCATGACCGCCTGGCCGTCGTACTCCAAGAGGGCCATGTTTTTGCCGATTTCCCCCAGCCCCCCCAAGGGGACGAATGAAAGTTCGCCCAAAGTCTTATTCCTTAAATATTTTTGTTCGAAAACGCAAGACTGTCAAAAAGGCGCGATAAAAATCAAGACGTTGATTTCCCAAAGCTTCCGCTCTCTCAAGGGGTGTCGCGTCCCGTGACTTTTAAAGCCCTTGGCCAAAGGCGATAGGCCGTGGCAAGGGTTTTGGTTGTTTTAAATTAAAAAGCCTTCCTCATTTTTCCGAAGAAGGCTTTTCATTTTTTATGGTTTCTAATTTTTGATTACCAACGGTTGCCGTAATCCCCATCGTTGAAATGCTTTCGGTTACCGCCCCGCTGGTCCCTGTCCTTCCGGCGCCCGCCGCGGAAATCGTCCCGGCCACCCCCGAACCCGCCGTCCCGGTGGCCCCCGCCAAAACCACCTTCCCGGTTGCCGCCGAAACCGCCGTCGCGGTTTCCTCCTCCAAAGCCGCCTTCCCGGCGCATGCCGCCGGGACCCCGGTTGGACTGAAACCCGCCATTTCCACCCTTGCGATCCTCCATGGGCCGCGCTTCATTAACCACAATGTTCCTGGAGCCCACCGTGCTGCCGTTGAACTTCTGAATGGCGGCCTGGGCCTCCAGGTCGGTGGCCATTTCCACGAAGCCGAACCCCTTGGAACGCCCCGTAGCCCGGTCCATGATCACCTTGGCGCTTTCCACCCTCCCGCAGGTTGAAAAAAGCTCCTGCAATTGGGCGTCCGTCGTCTCAAAAGGAAGGCTGCCGACATAGAGTCTTTTGCCCATCATTCCCCCTCAAATACCGCCGAGCGCAGGTCGAACGGAATCACGCTGCGGCGTTCGTCTTTTTCAGGAAGCTTTGGCAGAAAGCGTCCCCCAAAAACTTCCCGCTGAACTCGTCCATTTCGGCCATCTTGGCGAAGGACTTTTGGAGGATATAGTCCGGATCCATACCCACTTGGTCCCCGTAGGGTTTTAATTTCCGGACTTCCATCACGGCAAGCCGGACGAAAATCTTCCACCAAAGTTTCATGAAAAAGGTTTTAAGGGGGCCGGCGTGGTCCATCAGGGTCTGCACGCCCAGCTTGGTGCCCGCGATATGGCGGGATTCATCCTTCAATTGCAGTCGAACCATCTCCTTGCCGATCGGGTCAATGGTGGGCAGTTCCAATGACTTTTGGAAGATGGCCCCGGCCAGGGTTTCGGTGAAATAGGTGGCCAAAATCCATCGTTCTACGGCCATGGGAATGAAAGCCGTGGTCGAAACCCAGACGATGAAATCGAACGCCTTTTGCTTGGCCGGGGGAGAGTTGAGGCGGTAAAGGTATTTTTTGAACACGAAAAGGTGTTTGGCCTCGTCGGCGCATTGCGTCGAATAGTAAGTGACCATTTCGTTGATCTTGAACATGTGGGCGGCCTTGTTCATGAGCCGCTGGATGATCTCCAAGCCCTGCCATTCCCCCTCGTAGAAATAGTGGAGGATATTGATCCAACCTTCCTTGATGCCCCCCAGCTCAATGGGCTGGTTCCAATTAATGGCACCTTCCGGGTCCCAATTGGCCGCGAAAGCCATACGGGAAAGCCCGTCCCAGGTTTTGGCGTTGGCTTTCTCGAGAATGTCCGGTTTCGCCTCCGGGTTGTCGATCGCGACTGCTTCCATTGTCTGAGACATAAAAATAAACCCTCGCTTCGTGGTTTTATTTACTGGAAGCCCTCCGCTTCCAGGTCGTTTCCGACTTCACCGGAAAGTCGTCCTTTAAGGAGATCGTTCAATTTAGGGGAGAGGGATGAACTTGAAAGCTTTCAAGTTCAAGGGAAAGCCGCCGGTGACGCAGGCTTCCTGTTCTTCCACTCCAGGATATCCAAGGGGACCTTTTGGCCTTAACCGTTTGGGGCACAAAACATCTTCCCAATCCGCAAAATAGTTTCCGGGACCTTGTCGAGCCGGATTTCGGCCGTCTTAATTTAAACTTCAAGCAAGGGATTAAGCCATGCCCGGGTTACTTCCAAATATCTGAAGGTCGCGGTTATCATCCCCCCTCATCGGGGAATTTCACCGGAATGGCCGCCAAAAAGCCGTATGAACCCCTACAGCATACACCTTTTCCCTCGGCGGATAAACTCTTTCCGGTCACCTCTTTAAAGGGGTTTGGCTGATTTCAGGCAATCTGGCCATAACCTCTTTCCCCCGCCAAAAGGGGCTACGGAGGCCAAAAAGAGTGGAATACGGGGCCCTCTGGACCTGTGAATCACTCCTAAATCGCTCCGATCAACTGATTGTAAGTTTCCGCCGCCCTTTAAGCCGAATTCACGGCGGGATCAGGGGTTCGCCGAACGGGTTGGGGGCATCGCGGAGGTTGGCGTTGCCGTTCCGAAGTTTAACAAGGATTTTTCATCCGTCGGCCCCGGAGGAAGAACCTGCTCCTCCCCCAGGGCAAACCGGTTGTAACGCTGGACGCAGTTGAATTTGGCGGTTTGGGCTTCAGACTGGAAAAGGCTTCCCACATCGAACGCGACAGCTCCCCCAATGGCCGTCACCCAAAAAGGCGTCTGCTGGCTGGAAGGGGAAGTGAGCAAGCCTATCAGGCCCGTGGCCATCCCCGCCAAACCCAACACCCCGAAGATTTTGGAATTCTCATCCGATACTTCGGAACGTTTCAAGAGTCGCTCCGTTTCGTAGTCCCTCAATGGTAGCACCAGTTCTTCGAAATCCTGATAGTGGACTAGCAGCCTTCTGTCGACGGAATATTGCAACCCGCCCAAGGTGTGAGCTTCCACTTCAATTGGCTTGAACTTGCCCCCGTTCAGCGATGGCGGGTTGGAAGTTTCCTGGGCCGCGAGACAAACTGGGAACAAAATGACTGCCAACAAAGGGAACAGGGCAGGATTGGACGCGGCAAAAATTCGTATGGGTTTCCGGGTAGCCATCCGGTCTTGAGGATACCAGACCTTCCCTCCCCCGTAAACTTCCCGGTAAAGCGGGAGGATGTTAGGATAAGGCGTGAAAACTTTAAAAACCCTTGGGTGCCTGACCTTGGTTTTATTTTTTCGGCCCCCCGCCTTATGGGCCGCCGAGCCCCTGATAGACGGCAGCGTCTTGGAGGCCTCCCGGATTTCCGCAATGAATTCCGCCAATGCGGGGCTTTTCAGCGCGGCTCTTCAATCCGAACAAAAGGCCCTCAAAATCCTGGAGCGGGAACTGGGGCCCATTCATCCCGATTTGGTTCCAATCCTTAACGATATCGGCACTCTGGACCGCGACCTGGCCCTGTACGAGGAAGCGGAAGAAAACTACAAATGGGGCCTGGCCATCCGCGAAAGATGCCTGGCCCCGGGCGACCCCGCGATCACCGAATCCCTGGACGAATTGGCCGCCCTGGAGTCGGATTTGGGGCGTTACGCGGAGGCGTCGTTGGATTACCAAAAGGCATTGGAAATCCAGCGCAAAACCCTGGCTCCCGGTTCACTTTTGTTGGCTGATACGCTCCAAGGCATGGGCAACCTCGGCTTGCGCCGCGGCCAGGCGGGGCAAGTCCAGCCTGTCCTGGAAGAATGCCTCAAAATCCGGGAAAAGGCTTGGGGAAACTCGGACCCGCGTTTAGTGGGGACCTTGGAGGATTTGGCACGGGCTTTTTTCCTCGAGGGGGACGCCGGAAAGGCCGAGGAACTCCTGAAAAAGGGCCTGGCCATCCGGCAGGAGGCCCTGGGTCCATACCGGGCAGAAGTGGCTGACTCCCTGGAGGCTTTGGCGGTCTTCGACCGTTCCCAAGGCCGTTCCCAAGAAGCCACCCTCCTTTACCGGCAGGCCTGGACCATCCGTAAAAAAATGATCGGACCCGATCTTTATGTCAACCTGCCCTATCTCCAGGGCGCGGCTAAGACAGCCCTGGCCCTGGGCGACTTCCGGGAGGCCGGCACCCTTTTGCAGAGGGTCCTAGCGCTCGAAAAAAAGTTCCTCGGCGGAGGGCACCCCCAAGTGGCTTTTTGTTTGGAGGATATGGCCGGCCTTTCGGAAGCCGAAGGCGACGAAGCCAAGGCCGCCTCCCAATTAATGGAAGCTGAGACGATACTGGAAAAAGATTTGGGTCCGGAACACCCGGACGTCAAGCACGTGCAGGAAAAGCTGGATCGATTGGAAGGTAAAAAAACAGGGCACCCCTCATGAGGGTTTTTCAAAGGGAAAGTTTTAAACTCCAAACAAGCGTGTCCGGCGGGCCATCACTTGACGAGGACGACCTGGGCGGTTTGCCTTTGGATCACTTGGCCGTTGGCGTTCACCAAGTCCACCATGATGAAATAAAGCCCGCTGGCTAGGCCCGACATATCCACCTGAACCTGTCCTTCCCCCGCCGCTCCCGTTACCGGATGCTTCACCAACTCGCCCGCCACGTCGTATACCCCCGCCCTCACCGTCAAATCCGCGCCCGCACCGCCTTCCACACCCACCGTCGTCTGCGTGGCGCCGCTCTTGAGGATGTTCGGCGCCGCGTAAACGCTTCCTAAGCCGCTCCCGCTTCCCCTCACTACGACCTCCTGGTCAACCACCTCATCCCCGCCGTTTGCGTTCACCAAACTTACCTCGACGTCATAGACACCGTTGGTCACGACTTGACCCTGGTCGTCCGTTCCGTCCCAGGTGAGTGTCACCCCATTGGACAATACGATCGTCAAGTCGTTGGGCGCTCCGGGCGTCGGTGTCCCCAACGACGGTTGGATGACGCTCGACGAGAACGACACGCTCCCCGCGCTCAGGTTGACCGGATCGCTCTCCGACGCGTAAAGGTGTTTCACCACTTCCCCCGCCTCATTGTAGATAGCCACGCTGATCTGTGCGATTGACCGGCTCACCGTCACGGTCTGCGAAACGCTCGTAACCACCCCGTTGGGCCCCACGTTGTCCAGCTGCACGTAATACACGCCGTTCGACACCGGATCCCCCGCTTGGTTTGTCCCGTTCCAACTCGCCAACTGCACCCCATCCACCGTCACGTACACCACCCCGTTCAGGCTGGTGATCGTGGCCGTCTGTTGCAGGCTGAAGCCCGTGATCTGTTGCGACAGTTCCTCCACGTAGACCTGCTTGATCAGCTCCCCGGCCTCGTTGTAAACCCCTATTTTCACCAGGTACTCCGCTTGGATGACGATGTTCACCGAGGCCTTTTGCGGCACTGGGTCCTGGGCGTAGGTCAGCTGGGCGTTGTTGGTCAAAACCGTCCCCCCTGCCAGGAAATTTGCGATCTGGGCCTGGTACGTCAGCGTCACCGCCCCCACGGGCAGGCCAGGGATCACCCAACTGAGGTTATTTCCCGAGGCCTGCGTTACCGTTCCCGACGGCACCGCTCCAAACCCCACAAACGTCATTTGGGAAGGCAAAACGTCTGTCACCGTCACCGAGGATGCACCTGACTGGGTCACATTCAGGATCAGGCTATAGGTCACCGTGTCCCCCGACTGGGCTGAGGTCTCCGAGGCCTGTTTGGCGATCGTCACTCCCGGCGGGGGCGTAAAGGTGAAGGTCGCGGTGGGCGTGGCCGTTGCCGTCCAGGTGAAGGTCGTCGTAGCGGTCCAAGTCGGCGTCGCCGTCGGAGTGGAGGTGGCCGTATTAGTGGGCGTTCGGGTGTTGGTGAACGTGTAGGTGAAAGTGGGGGAATAGGTGGCAGTCCACGTATTGGTAGGTGTTTCCGTGTCCGTCAGCGTGAACGTGTTGGTGGCAGTCCAGGTATAGGTGGCCGTGGAAGTGACTGTGAGGGTATCCGTATTCGTGGGCGTGTTGGTCACTGTAAAGGTGTTGGTGGGCGTAAAGGTGGGCGTTAGCGTGGGGGTATTGGTGGGGCTCGAGGTGAAAGTGGGCGTAAAGGTAAGCGTCGGTGTGTCGGTGGGCGTTTTCGTGTCCGTCGGCGTGAACGTATTGGTGTCCGTCCGGGTATTGGTGGCCGTGGAAGTGGCCGTAAGGGTATCCGTGTTTGAGGGCGTGTCGGTCACGGTGAAGGTGTTGGTGGGCGTGGAGGTGGGCGTCAGCGTGGGGGTGTTGGTGGGGCTCGAGGTGAAAGTGGGCGTAAAGGTAAGCGTCGGCGTGTCGGTGGGCGTTTTCGTGTCCGTCACCGTGGAAGTGTTGGTGGCGGTCCAGGTGTTGGTGGCCGTGGAGGTGGCCGTAAGGGTGTCCGTGTTTGAGGGCGTGTCGGTCACCGTGAAAGTATTGGTGGCCGTGGAAGTCGCCGTGGCCGTGGCAGTGGCCGTAGGCGTGCTGGTCACGGTGAAGGTATGGGTGGCGGTCGAGGTATCCGTCACCGTGGCCGTGTTGGAGGGGGTGGCGGTGTTCACCAGGGTGTTGGTGGCCGTGGAGGTGGTTGTCATCGTGGCCGTGGAAGTGTCCGTGAAGCTACTGGTGGCGGTGGAGGTGGTCGTGGAGGTCGTGGTAGACGTGACGGTCATCGTCGAGGTGGCCGTTTTGGTGGCGGTCACCGTGGCCGTACTGGTGGCGGTGCCCGTATTGACCAGCGTGGCGGTGGCCGTGGTAGTCACGGTGGAGGTGGTGGTAGCGGTCGAGGTGCCGGTGGACGTGGTAGTGGACGTCGCCGTGGAAATGGCGGTGGAAGTCGTGGTGGAGGTCGCCGTAGAAATGGCGGTGGAAGTCGTGGTGGACGTCGTCGTAGACGTAGTCGAGAAGGTCGAGGTGGCGGTGGCCGTGGTGGTCCTTGTGGTAGTGGCCGTTTCTGAGTTGGTGGACGTGCTGGTGGAAGTCGTGGTGGAGGTCGTTGTAGAGGTGGTCGAGAAGGTGGCGGTGGCCGTGGCCGTGGCGGTCTCCGTGACGGTGGACGTCGCCGAGCTGGTGGACGTGCTGGTCGAAGTCTTGGTGGACGTCGCGGTGGAGGTAGTGGTGAAAGAAGGAGTTGCGGTGGAAGAGGGCGTGCTGGAGGGGGTGGGGGTGGGCGTAGGCGTGGTGCAGGTGGCGTTGCAACCGCCCGCCATCATGTTCACCCAAAATTCCTGTTTTCCTTTGATATCCAGGATGTCTCCTAGACCCCAGGTGATCTTATTGGTTCCCGACATTGGAACGCCTGTGAACGTCCCCAGGATCGGGCTTACATTCCCGCAGTTACTGGTCGTGGTCCATTCCGTCGCCGTCTCCGAGGATTCCGTCACGCTTCCTGAAGTGTTGCCATAAAATTGGTCCGTGAAAGTCGCTGGACTCCCGCAATCGCTGGCGGTCCCCTCTTGGCTCCCCCCCGCGTACGCGAATTGGTTCGTGCCGCAGGAAGTCGTGGGGTCCACGCAGCTCCAATCCGCCGTCGGCGCGTAGGGCGTCACCCCTTCCCGCAAGGCCTCGCTCCCGGAGCCGTCGCCCGTGTCCCAGTAGAAAAGACCGTCGTCGAGGGCCACCGCGCCGCAAATGCCCGGGGCCGGCACCGTGTACACGATCACCAGCGACGCCGCCCATATCGTGTTGGTGCTGCAGTTCGGGTAGCTCACCGCATAGGACGTCGTGCCCGTGGACACCAGGCTCGTCACGTTGTACCGCACGTCAAAAGCCGTTTGGAACGGGTAGCTGGAGAAATCATAGCCATACCGTGGATCGTCAAAATCGTTAAACAGGTTCCCGGTTCCCGCAAGGGTGCCAGCCCCCGTGGTCCCCGAGCCGAAATTCACCCCCCCGGTGCAGGCCGAGGGGGAGGTGCTGCTGCCGTTGTACTCCACCACGTCCAGGAAGGCCGCCACGATGGTGGCGTTGGAGGGCGGGGCGCAGGCCATGGTCACCAGGCTCCCGTTGTCCACCGAGGTGGAATTGCCCGCGCAGAAAAGCACCGAAACGCCGGAGGCCCCGTAGGCGTAGAACTGGTTCATGGCCTCGGTGCTGGGCGTGGAATT
>JASHQZ010000193.1 GCA_030038835.1 candidate division FCPU426 bacterium | reverse complement strand
CGGTGGCCGCCTCCGCGGGTATATAGCCGTGCAAGGATTGACTTCCCGCAGCTTGGGCGCGGGAATAAAGCGGGATAGAAAACGAAAACAGTGAGGCTATGAGAAAAGATACCGCTCTTAACCGATATCCATGGTTTGAAAAAGACGGCTGCCGATTCATATTTTCTTTCCTTCAAGAAAGAGCTAAAGAAATATCTTTTGGATAAAACTTGCAACTAAGGTTTCAAGGCTGTGCGAAAGTGTTCTTCAGTTGTACTTGTGTGGAGAAAATGATTTTTATTCCAAGGAAAATTAAAATTTTGAAAATAAACCAGGCCGCTTTTTAAACATTTTTTAAAAACGACAATGAAAACAATTAACCTATTGCGGGCTTCTCGAAAACTAAAATCGTTACTAGGAATGCGGCTGAGAGAATGAGGTCAGACTCGAAGGAAGTTAAACACCAAGTGAATGGATCGAACCCTGGTTTTCTTCAGGCTTCGATCATGGCGGATCGCTTTTCAGTTTTAATGGATAATCGCGAACTTCTGGGGACCGAGGTTCTGCGCTTGGCCCGAATCATAGGTAAGAATGAGGGAGTAAAAATAAACCCCGCTCGCGAAACCCGCGATGGAGAAGGGCGTCACCTGCACGCCCGCGGGCTTGGAATCGGTCACTTCGGTGACTAGTTCAGCCTTTTCGTCCCAGACCTTGAGGTCCACCTGGCCGGATTGGGCCATGTCATAGGAAACCGTGGCCTGGCTCCCCCGCGCAGGTGAGGGATAAATGAAGAACTCCCCGGAACCCGGGGGATTGGAGCCCGGATAGGAAGTAGGGGTCGAAGTGGGGGTCGGGGTCAACTGGGTCGCCGTGGGGGTGGGGCTGAAAGTGAGGGTGGAAGTGGGGGTCACTGTCGGGGTCCAAGTGGCCGTCAAGGTGGGCGTTCGGGTGGCGCTGGGCGTCGGCGTCAGGGTCGGCGTCCCGGTCGCGCTGGGTGTGCCCGTCGGGGTATTCGTGGGCGTATTGGTGGGCGTGGCCGTGGCCACGCAGGTCAAGGCTCCCGAGCAAAGGCTGTACTTCACCACTTTCTGCCCGTTCCAATCCCCCACGTAGACGTCCCCGCTTTTGTCCACGGCAATGGCTTGGGGGCTGGTAAACTGCGAGGAACTCCCGAACTGGGTCAGGTAATTCCCGTTCTTGTCGAACACCTGCACCCGCGGATTAGTGAAGTCCGTCACGTACACGTTCCCCGCGCAATCGGTGGCGATCCCCCGCGGTGATTCAAATTGCCCGTTCCCCGTCCCCTGCCCTCCCCATTGGGAAACGAAGGTCCCGTTTACCGTGAACTTCTGTACCAGGTCATTGATGATGGAGGTGCCTAATGTGGCGTCCGACACGTACACGTAGGTTCCCGTCGGGTCCACCGCCACCGAGTTCGACCACGCGAATTTTCCGTTCCCTCCGCTCCCCGTGCCTCCCCATTGCAGGTCAAAACCCCCGTCCGCCGCATAGAACTTCTGGATCAGGTTCTGAGTCCCGTCCGCGATATAGATATCCCCCGAGGGATCAGTCCAAACTCCCGTCGGGTCCTCGAACGTCCCTTCCCCCGTCGTCCCCTGGCTACCGAATTGATAAGAATAAGTCCCGGCTGGGCCCGGATTCAGGGTGAACACCTGTACCCGGTAGTTGCCTGGATCGTCCACATAGACGTTCCCGCCGCCGTCCACGTAAAGCCCATTGGCATCCAAAAACTGGCCGTTCCCGCTCCCGGTGCTCCCCCACTGGGTCACGTAGCCGCCCGTCGAGTTGAAGACCTGCACGTTGTTGTTGGTGAAGTCGCAAACATACACGTCGCCCGTGCTGTTATTGACTCCCACGCCAGAAGGCGCCTCGAATGTCCCATCCCCTGCCGTCCCCGCGCTTCCCCATTCAGTGGAATAACAGAAGGAAAGGGGGGCGGCCGTGGCCGTAGGCGTAAAGGTGGGGGTTTGGGCCAAGGCCGCGGTTGCCGCTAAAAGCCCCACCCCGAAAACCGCGACCCGGGTCGTTTCCATTTTCATTTTCGTCATCCCTTCACTCCTGCTTGGCAAACTCAAGGCTGAGACGACTGGTATTGCCGGAGCCAATCGGCCAAATTTGGGTTGTTTGGCTGCAATTGAAGGACCTGTTGAAAGCATTGGATGGCATAAGTCTTTTGGCCCAACTGCCAATAACATTGGCCCAGGCCCCACCAGGAGGCTGCATCCTTGGGATCCTGCCTCAGGGCGGCCAGGTAGGCGTCCAAGGCTTCCCGGTACTTGCCCTGTTTGGCCAGTTCGGCGCCGCTGGGCGCCGGGTTATCCTCCGTCTTGAATTGGACCACAAACGAATCCGTGGCATCGGCGGAAGCGGTGGAAGGTTGGGAGGTGGAAGGAGCCTGGGGCGGCAGCGTCACCGGGTTTTCCGGCGGGGGAGGCAGCCAGGGCGGAAGTCCGGACAAGGATGCCCCGGGGGAGGCCGGGGAATCCAGGAGCTTGGCGACGGGGGTGGAGCCCGCCATCCGGCGTTGGGAGAACTTCGCCGCGGATGGGCCCGCTGGCGGCGGGCCCCCGAAGAAATACCCCACGCTGGCGCGCTGGGCCGCGCCCAGGTTTCCGTAAGGAAGATAGGCGTAATCCAGGCGGAAATCCGAAAGGGCAAACCCCACCCCGGCGGTCAAGTCCGTCAAGCCGCTCAGGCCTTCGTCGGACAAAGGCACCTGGCATCCCGCCCGGAGGAACAAGATCCCCTGCAGTGAATATTCCAGGCCGGCCTGGAAATAATTGACCGCGCCTGGCTCAAGGGATCCCCCCAAGGCCGTCAAAAGGCGGCTGGCGGAATCCAGCGCTGTTTCAAAGGAAGCCCCCAGGTTCAACGCCTCCTCATTCGGCCCCTCCGGAGCCACCCATCCCAAATTGACAAAGGAAGCTCCCACACCCCATCCCTTTTCCTTCCACAAGACCCCGAAGTTGGAAGTGAGGTTGGTGTACCCCGAGCCGTCCAAGGTGGTCTGGAGGACATGGAGCCCCAATCCCAGTGAAAAATCCTTCAGGGCCTCCCCGCCCCAGCCTGCCTCAAAACCCCATTGGTCGGCCCCATAGCTGGCTGTGATATTCCCCAGCTCATCCCGGCCTTGGATTTGGCCGTAATCCAGGTAATGGGCGGCGAAGGCCAAACCTCCCAGGCCGCCGGCGGGAAAGCCCGCCAAGGCCGTCTCTTGGAACGTCCCTACCAGCCAAAAGTCGCTATTGAGGAAAAGCTGCCCCTGGTTTAAAAATCCAAGGCCCGCGGGGTTGAGGAAAAGGGCCGAGGCATCGTCCGCCACCGCGGTGAAAGCCGAACCCATGGCGGCTGATCGCGCGGAGTCGTTGGTGTTGTCCAAGCTATCGGATTGGGTGGAGGCGGGATAAACGGTTTGGGCCGCCGGAGAGAACCCAGGGGCCAAAAAACATATCAGGGCGAAAACATAAAAGAAAAGGAGAAAAAAGGAAGGCTCCGAATGGGAGATACCGTTGCGGGGCATAACAACCGCCCGCCTATACCTCGTGCGGATACTGCGGCTCAAGAAAAACATAAAAGTCCTTTTTCAGCGCCTGGCTGAAAAAAGGGCCATTTGAGCCTTCCACTTTAACTAGTGGTGGCAGTGACCCTTTTATTCCCTCAAAAGGACTTTTTTTTTAGCACAATCCCCGAACCCTGAAAACAACGAATTCGGGGTATGGAACCCTTGGGAAGAACGGTAAAAAATGGGGAATCTTCAGGTTCCGCGAAAAGGAAAACGTCGTTTCGGCGGAAAGGCCTTTAGAATTTCTAACAAAGCCCTAAATCTTTCTAGCTCTTTTTAAAGGTTGCGGGACATCATAGTTCCAGAGGTTGTGTTGGGGAGCCTTAGTCCGTAAACCGTTAAATTTTAAGCCAAAAGTCGAAAACCCGTTCGCTCGCCCCGGGGCAAGGGGCGAGGAATGTCGTTGGGGCAATTTTTAAGGACAACCTTAATTCTGAAATAAAAAAACCTGGGGTTCCCCAGGTTTTTTTAAATGCCATATCCTATGCTTTGGGACGGGGCTCCGGCTCCCGCGTCCGGTTAGGCCTTGACCGGTTACTCCCTGGTACGCCTAAAATCCTAACCCGGACAAGCCGGAACCAACGAGGGAAACATCCTCCAATGGTTTATGGGCGAAACAAGGGTAATAGCGCCCGGTCCCTTAGGTCGGAAAATCTTGGACTTTATTCACAGGATTTTACGACTAAGGGACTAACGCAGGCACGTCAAGCTTCCCGAGCAGAGGGTGTATTTCACCACCTTGTGCCCGTTCCAATCCCCCACGTATACGTCCCCGTTCTTGTCCACCGCGATGGCCTGTGGGTTCGTGAACACCGAGGAATTCCCGAACTGCGTCTCGTAAACCCCGTTCCCAGTGAACACCTGCACCCTGGGATTGCTGAAGTCCGTCACGTACACGTTCCCCGCGCAGTCGGTGGCGATTCCCCTCGGCGACTCGAACTGCCCGTTCCCCGTACCCTGGCCTCCCCATTGCGCCACGAAGGTCCCGTTCACCGTGAACTTCTGCACCAGGTCGTTGTTGTAGGTGCTGTAAGTGGCGTCCGACACGTACACGTACTGTCCGGTCGGATCCACCGCCACCGAGTTGGCCCACGCGAACAACCCGTTCCCGCTGCCCGTCCCTCCCCATTGCAGGTCGAAGGTTCCGCCCGGGAAGAATTTCTGGATCAGGTTCTGCGTCCCGTCCGCGATATAGATATTCCCCGAGGGATCGGTCCAAACCCCCGTCGGGTCCTCGAACGTCCCATCCCCCGACGACCCTTGGCTCCCGAACTTGTAGGAGAAAGTCCCCACCGGGTTGCTGGAGGTCGTGGTGAATACCTGTATCCGCTCGTTGCCCTTGTCGTCCACGTACACGTTCCCGCTTCCGTCCACGTACAACCCATTGGGCAACGAAAACTGTCCGTTCCCGCTGCCGTTGCTTCCCCACTGGTTGACGTAGGTGCCGGACGAATTGAACGCTTGTACGTTGTCGTTGGTGTAATCGCAGACGTAGACATTGCCCGTGCTGTTGTCGACGCCGACACCCGAAGGGTTTCCAAATTGGCCGCTGGAGGTTCCAGAACTGCCCCACTGGGTGGAGTAACAGAAGGACGGAGTGGCCGAGGGAGTTGGCCCGGGGGAAGTGATGTATTTATGGCCACACCCGGGGAGGACGGTCTCTATTCCAAAGGGCGTTAAAATTAAAACCGTCACTAAATAAAACTTGCGCATAAATTTCTCCTTAAAAATTTTGGAAGGCTCCGTAATGGGAGATACCGTTATGGGGCGTAACAACCCGCCCGCCTATGCCAATTGCGGATGATAAAAGGTTCAAAAGATTCAGGAAAAGCCCCCTCCTGGCCACAGGGGCGAAGAGGGACCATTGGGCCTTCCACACTTCCAGTGTGGGAGACGGCCCCTTTATTCCCTTCAAAAGAGCTTTTTTTAACGGAACTATGTACTTGGCGTCAGTTTCCAAAAACCCTCGCCCCTTGGGGGAGAGGGTAGGGTGAGGGGTGTAGTGAAACCTATGAAATCACCCTCACCCCGGCCCTCTCCCCTCGAGGGAGAGGGGGGATAGAGTCAAATCAACTGCGAACTGACACCAAGTGCATAGTTCCCTTTTTTAATACCCCGGCTGGAATGTAAACAACGAATCCGGGGTGGGGCGAAACCGAGGGAAATCAGTTGAGAAAAGGATTTTTAGCGGCTGTTGGGGATGGGTACGTTTTTACTGAGGGTCACCGCGCCTGAAATCACTTGAATTTGATAAACACCGGAGGGTGGGGCCTCTCCGTCCGCCAGGCGGCCATTCCAATCAAAAGCCCAGCTGCCCGGCTGAAGCGCCCCCTGGTACAGCATTGCGGCCTGGGCGCCATCCGGCCCCAGGACCTTGACGGTGACCGCCCCGGGTTTGACGTGGTTCACCACGACTTCCAAGTCGGTATGAGGATGGTGGGTTTGGGCCGTGACGTTGACGGGAGTCGTCATCGGGAGGGCCTCAGCCGGGGAGGTGGCCGGCGCGCTTTCTTCCTGCGCCATGGAATCCGGAAGGCTCTCAACCGGCGCTTTATGTTTTAAAACTTTGGGTTGGCTTGACGCGGGGGTCTCCGCAGGGGGCTGTGGGGAGTCCTGCTCCCAGCCCTGGATAATGGCCGAGATAGCCGTTTTCGCTGGGGTCCCATACTTCCAAAGGCCCCAAGCCAATAAGCCCGCCAGCAAGCTAAAGATCATCCAAACCCCCAGTTTCCAGCCCGCTCCGGGTAAAAAACCCTTGGGAGGGCCTCCGCCCGGCCATTCGGGTTCGGGCAGGCCATAGTGGCTGTAGGAGGCCTCGGCGTGCTGGCCGAACCGCAGGGCGTCCTCGGTGGAGGACGACAGGCGCTCACCCAAGGCCTCTTCCTCGGCCTCGGTCAGGTCCTCCCTGAAGAATTTAATGATCAAATCATCTGCCATTCAACAAACCTCAAAGGTTCAAAATGTGAATTGCGCGGTTCGAAGTTACGGCCATGTTTATTTTGACGTTTCTTTTAAAGCTTTTAGCACTAACGCTTTCAGCGCTTCCTTACAGCGAGCCAGCCGGGACATCACCGTCCCAATGGGCACCTTGAGGGCATCGGCGATCTCGGCATAGCTTTTTTGCTGTTTTTCCCTCAAGCCCAGCAGGCTCTTGCAGGGATCGCCCATTTTTTCCATCTCTTCCTCGACTACCTCCAAAGATCGTTTTCGGTCCATGGCCTCGGCCACGTGTTCCCGCTCGCCGGCTGCCAGGGAATCCGACGCCTTTTCGAGGTCTTCGTCCAGGCTGGCGATAAGCCGCCGGCGCCTGCGTATCCTTTCATAGCAAAGGTACATGGCGATGCGGTAAAGCCAGTGGTAAAGGCTGGACCTGAACTCGAACTGCGGCAGCTGCTTCAAGGCGGCCAGGAAAACCTCCTGGGTCACGTCCTCGGCGTCGGGATCCCGGTATCCCAGCAGGTACACGCAGGCCTTGTAAATGCGGTTCCGGTAGGTTTCGTAGAAATACCGGTAGGCCTCTTCGTCCTTGGCCAATAGTTTTTGAACGAGTTCATGGTCTTCCAAGAGGGGCACCCCGTGGAGGCTTGGGCCGGTCCAACGCCACGAGGATATTTACCTCTTGTTAACCTAGTGGCCTGACCGGCAGTTTTATTCCCAAATAAAAAGCGAGGATCGGGTAAGACTGGGGAAAATATAGCTATTTTTAGGATATTTGACACGTTTTTCCGGGTGGTTAAAACAGTTTATCCAAGCCGAGGCTTGCGCCATCTAGGGTTATTTCCGGCGCTTGGCCTTTCGCGGTTTCACGGGCGGGGAATGGCCCCGCCTGTGCCGAGGATTTGTTTTGGCTTGGACGGGGGTCCGGCGGGCGGATTTTGGATTTGGGGGGCGCGGGGATATCCAGGCCGCCACCACGTCTTCCAGCCGGGTGGCCTTGGCCCATTGCCGGGCACCCTCGATTTCCTCCGCGGTGGACCTCGACTCGAGTTCGGCCAGGAAAACGGCTGTTTTGTCCCGTGTCTGGCGATGACAGGCGGCTTGGGCGAGCGCCAAGTGGAGGAACCCTAGCGCCTGATGCTCGTCGCCCTCTTCCTTAAAAAGGTAGGCCACCCCCACGACACCGTCCACCAGGGCGGAGCTCAAACCCGATGAAAGGGCGGTTTTGAGGGCCCTGCGGAAGAATTTCCTGGATTGGGCGCGAAACCCGTTCCTGCAGGCGGCTTCCCCCAATTGGATCAGGCAAAGAGATTGTCCCAGGTCCTCCCGGTGGCTCTCGAAAAGTTTCAAGCTTTGCTCGAACCATTTTTTGGATTCCTGGAGCTCCCCCCGGAAAACGGCCAGGTTTCCCAGGTGATAAGCGTGCCAGGCCTTATTCCGGTGGCTTAAACCCTCCTTGGCCAGCAGGGCATAGGATTGCCGGTAGAGGGTTTCGGCCTGCCGGTCCTCCCCTTGGAAAAGTTTGAGGTTGGCCATCAGGTCCAGGGACCAGGCCTGGCCCCGGGGATCGCGCACTTCCTTGTAACCAAAAAGCCCTTCCTCGAAAAGCTCCTGGGCCGCCGCGTAGTTGCCGATGGCCCATTCCAGGTAACCCTGGAGGTTCGCCAACCCCGCCAAGGCCCTCAGATCCCCCAGGTCCCGGTAAACCGCCGTGCTCTCCTTGTACATCTGGCGGGCCCCGGCAAAATCCCCCGTGCCTTGGGCTGTCCGCCCCAGGTTGGTGAAACACCATCCCGCCCCCCGCCGGTCCCCGCTTTCCAGGTAGGCGGCCAGGCCCTTTTGGAAATAACCCCGGGCGTCTGCGAAACGGGAAGCCTCGTAAAGATCCTCCCCCAGGATGTTGTAGGAATAACCCATGGCCCTTTGGTCCCCATCCCTCATCGAATAGGAAAGGCTTTTGCGGGCGTAGCTTTGAACCGCGCGGGAATTTCCCAACAGGGAGGAGATATGGCCCAGGTGGTTCAAGGCCAGGACGATGCCGTTTCGGTCCCTGGCGCGCTGAAAGGCTTGGAGGCTTTTCTCATAAAAGGCCTTGGCTAGTCGGTAGTTCCCCTCGCTTTCGCAGACGATGCCCATCCCGGCCAGGGCCCATCCCCAGGGCCCTTTGGGAACGGTTTTGGAAGTTTCGAGGCTTTCCTCGTACAATGCCCGGGCTTGGGGGAAATCGGCCATGTTTTTCTCGAAATCGGCCCAGCGGCAAAGGAGCTTGGCCAGCAGTTCCCGCGACCGAACGGGCATGGGAAGGCGGGCGTATTTTTCCTTCAACCCCAGGGCCGCCCGCCGGAAAGCCTCCTTGGCTTCCTGGAACCAGCCCTTGGTCTCGTAAATGAAGAAAAGGCCGTCCAGGTAACGGGCCAGTTCCTCCTCCATCACCTTTTCCGCGGCCCGGGACCATCCTTCCCGGAGGTTGCCCATCTCCGCCGTGAGTTCCTCCAGCGCCTTGCTTTCGGAGGGGCCCACGAACTCGCCCCGCAACCCTTGGATGAACCCGGCGAAATAACGGCAATGGGCGTCCAATGCCTTTTCCTTTTCCCGCGGATCGTCGAAAAGCTTTTCCTTGGCGTAATACTTCAAGATCTCGTGGATTTCCCAGCGGCCCTCCTTCTGGCGCACCAGGGATTTCCGCGCCAAGCTCTCCAAAAGTTGCGCGTTTCCGCCCGCCACCTTCCTCATGGCGGCCTCGGTGAACCCCCCCCGGAAGACCGAGAGGGCCTTCAATGCCTTTTTCTGCGCCTCGGTCAGCAGGATCCAGGAATACTCGAAAACCGCCCTTAAGGAGCGGTGGCGGGGCGGCAGGTGGGGCATGGAGGTGGCCAGGAAATCCCGGCCCGATTCGATCTTGCCGGCGATTTCGGGGAGCGTCAGCATCCCCACCCAGGTGGCGGAAAGCTCCAGCCCCAAGGGCATGCCTTCCAGGGACCGGCAAATGTGAAGCAGGTGAGGCCGGTCCCCGGGCGCCAGCGTGAAATCAGGCCGCACGCTGCGCGCGCTTTTCAGGAAAAGTTGGACGGCACTGGAAGCCTCCAAGGGCGTCCCAGCGTCCTCCCTCGGGTACCGGAGCCCCTTGACCTCGAAAACTTTCTCCCCCCCGATGCCAAGCTTCTCGCGGGAAGTGGCCAGGACCTTCAGGCCCGGGGCCGTGGAAATGATCTCGTCCACCAGTTCCGCGCCCTCAATGATGTGCTCAAAATTGTCCATCACCAGGAGCATCTGCTTTTCCTTCAGCTGGGCCAAAAGCTGGGTCTTGGGGTCCTCCGGGCCGTAGAAGAAAAACTTCACGGCGGCGGCCACGCTGGCCACCAGCAAGTGGTCC
>JASHQZ010000192.1 GCA_030038835.1 candidate division FCPU426 bacterium | reverse complement strand
GGTGGCCCGCAAAAAAACCATGTTGCGGGGTAAAAATTATCCCCTTTCCTTGAGGCTGGAGGCTATCCAAGCCCTGTCACGGGTGAACCAACCCAAGGTCTGGACCTTCCTGGGATCCTTGATGGAGGAAAAAAATCCGCCCCTGCAGGAAGCCCTGGACAGGATCATTCACGAGAAAATGCAGACCCTTTAACAGGATGATGAAAAATCCTAAAAGCGGGCCTCTTCGCCAAAGTCACTTTTTTGAGGAAAGATCTTAGCGGTCCATTCTGCGACAGCATTTTCTTCCACATAGTCTCGTTGATCATGACCTCACTGATGAAGTCCAGGCCCTCGGTTGAACGTGCGGCCTATTTCCTAATTGAGCATCGACGCATAGACCAGCTGGCGAATGGCCGCCACATAGGTGAGCCACTGCTTTGGCGACTGCATCATGTAAACCACGAGCATGTCCTTCTTCGGGTCCACCCAGAAGAGGGTGCCTGCGGCGCCGAACCAAAAGTAATCCCCCTCGGTCCCGGGCAATGGGGAAAGGTTCCCGGGTTCGCGCACGGCGAAGCCCAAGCCGAAGCCGTTACCCGGACCCGGCAGGTAGATCGAGTCGTGGGCGAAGCCCTGAGAAATTTCATCCGTGGTCATTTCGGTCACGGTTTCGGGCTTCAGGTAGCGTTTTCCATCTAGCGCGCCGCCGTCCAGGAGCATTTGGAGGAAGCGGGCGTAATCCATGGCCGTGGAGACCATGCCGCTGCCGGCCGATTCGCACTTGTGGGGAGTGCGGGGGTCGAAAAGGGTGTAAAGGAAGGGTGACCCGTCAACTTGCTTTCCGCCATTGGGGTCCACGGACATTACAGCGTCCTCCTTCAGAGGTTCGGCGATACGGTCGAACTTGCCCGAGTCTTTGACATAAAAAGCCGTGTCCTTCATGTCCAGGGGATCCAGCAAGTTTTCCTTCTCGAACTGGTAGAGGCTTTTACCGGAGACGACTTCCACCACACGGGCCAGCACGTCGGTGGAATGACCGTAAGCCCAGGTGGTGCCGGGCTGGTAAAGGAGGGGAAGCTTGGCAACCTTGTCGGCGAAGTCCGCGTTGGAAATGTCAAAATTGCGGAAATAGGCGGGTTCGTCATAAGAAGCCCGCGCCAAGCCTTGGCCCAGGAAACCATACCCGATGCCCGAGGTATGCCGCATCAAGTCGCGAATAGTAATGGATCGCTTGGCCTTCACCAGCTTCAAGGATGGTTTGCCTCCTTTTTTGCCAGGTTTTTCGATTCCCACCTTCATGCTGGCGAAGGCAGGCAAGTACTTGGATACCGGATCGTCTAGGCCGATCTTTCCCTGCTCCACCAGCATCATGGCCGCAACCTGGGCGATGGGTTTGCTCATGGAGTAGATGCGGAAGATGGCGTCCTTGGGCATGGACCTCTTGGTGTCCGCATCCGAAAAACCGAAACTCTTGAAATAGGCCACCTTGCCATGCCGGGCGATCAGGACCACGGCGCCGGGCAGTTTGCCCTTGTCCACATCACCCTGGATCATGGCCCCGATAGCACCCAGTTTTTCGGACGAGAAGCCCAGATCCTCGGGTTTGGCCCCGGGAAGGCCGTCGGCTGAAGCCAAACTGGTCGCCATCCACAAATGGATGAGAAGAACCGCCAACCCAAGGAGAAAAACTCTCTTGCCCCCTTTTCGCCTATAACGGTGCGCGGCGGGGACCGGATTGGTCGTTGCTGATTTCATGGACAAACACCTCCCTCGATGATTTAAGGCTTAAAGCCCTTAACTCTTCTCCAACAAAACGTATCCTGACGGGACCTTTTCATGAATGATTCCGGCCTTCGAAAGTCGCACCCAGATGGCCCAAACCAGGGGCAGTTTTCGGTTCAACCGTCTGGACTCGTCGGCCACAGTAGTCCATTGGACAACCTTCCAACCCCGGTCTTCAAAAAATTGGAACCAATCCTCCGGGTCGAAATGGAAGATTGCATCGGAAGAAAATTGACCAATCCACTCCTTCTGCAGCCGTTGGATGACCTTGCGCGAATAGAAGTCGTGGAGCCAAAACTTGAAGCAGGGAAAGCCTCCCAGGTCCTTCACCAGTGAATCAATCTGGCCGGAGGAGAAATAAGTGAGGACTCCCTCGCAAATCACCAGGACCCTCTTGGCTTCGTAGTTCACTTTGGAGAAGAATTCCTTGCGCGATTGGGTGTCGTTGATATCCCAGGAAAGCCTTTCCACCCGGCAGCGAGGCTGGTGCGTCTGCATCTTTTCAAGCATATAGGAAGTGATTTCCGGCAGATCCACGTCGAACCACTGCAATTGAGAGGGAAGGTCCAGTCGGTAGGGCCGGGTGTCCAGGCCCGAGCCCAGGTTGAGCACCCCGTCTATCCTGTGGTTTTTCACTGCCTCCAGGATGGCCTCGTCGAAGAAGCGGGTCCGAATGCCGAAGGAAAAGGCGTTGGTCTTGCCGCCTTTGAGCTGGCGCACGATGCCCCAGCCCTTCTCGCCTGCCAGTTCGGAGGCAAAGGGGTCTTTAAAGAGGGGATCGGGTTTTTGGGTTTCCAGGGCACGGTAGGCGGCTGCCCAAAGGGCGGTGTCGGAAATACGTTCCACGAGGAGGGCTTTGGAATCAGGCATGCCTGTAGTTCTCCATGAACCGGGGGTTAGGATCGCTCCATCGTACTACTTATATTCTCTCTTCCAAGAGCATTTTGATACCGAACTTTGGACGCAGGGTGATGGAGGGATAAAGCTCCACCCGCTGCCCCGGCTTCAAATGGAACCTCCATTTTTGCGCCAAGGTGG
>JASHQZ010000191.1 GCA_030038835.1 candidate division FCPU426 bacterium | reverse complement strand
CCGAGCGCCTCGATCGTGGCCTTGATGCCCAGGTAGGAACCGCCGATGCCCACCGACACCACGGATTCGCACTTCTCAAAGGCCTTGGCGGCCTTCTTGAGGGCGGGCAGCTGCTTTTGCGCGTCGAAGGGCAGGTCGATCCAGCCTAAAAAGTCCGACCCCCGGCCCGTCTTTTCCAGGAGGGACTTAAGGGCCTCCTGGGCCTGGGGCGCCAGGGCCTCGATCTCGGCTTGGGAAACCACGTCGGAGATGTAGGACAGGTCCAGCGAAAGCGGTGAGGTCATGGAATACTCCTTGTAAGGCGAATTATGAATTTTGAATTTTAAATTAAGGAAGTTTTCAATCCAAGAAGGATTGAAAACTTTACGGCAATTTAAAATTAAAAATTAAGGATTAAGCAGGCTTTTTCAGCGGATTTTGAACTTTTCCACCATGGATTTCAATTCCACCGCCATGGAGGCCAGCTCCCGGCAGGTGGCGGACACCTGCTCCATGCTGGCCGACGCCTCCTCGGTGGAGGCCGAGACCTCCTGGGTGGAGGCCGCCGATTGCTCGGACACCGCGTTGATGTCCTGGATGCTGTGGGCGATCCGGGTGAAGCGCTGGGACTGGGAGGCGATCATTTCCGTGATGTTGCGGCTCAGGACCACCACGCCCTCGATGACCGTCACGATCTCGTCCAGGGCGCCTTCCATGCGGCGGATGCTGTCCTTGCCTCCCTGGGCCTCTTCGGCGCTTTTTTCCATGGACTCGACCACCGCCGTGGTCTCATCCTGCATCTCGGAGACCAGCTGGGTGATCTCCTGCACGGCCTTGCTGGATCCGTCGGCCAGGGCGCGGATTTCCTCGGCCACCACCGCGAAACCCCGGCCCTGCTCCCCGGCCCGGGCCGCCTCGATGGCGGCGTTCAGGGAAAGCAGGTTGGTCTGCTCGGCGATGCCGGAAATGAGCTCCACCACCCGCCCCACTTCCTTGCTCTTGGCGCCCAGTTTGCCCACCATCTTGGAGTTCTTCAGGATGACCTCGCTCAGCTCGGCCATCTTGTCGATGGAGCCGCGCGCCAGCTTGCCCCCCACGCGGGCGGTTTGGGTGGCCTTGTCCACCGCGCCCGAGGTTTCTTGGGCTTTTTTCTCAACGTCCTTCATGGACTCCTGCACTTCCTGCATGAGCTGGTTGACCTCGGCGATCTTGACGGCCTGTTCCTCCGCGCCCTTGGCGATCTGTTGCACGGTGGTGGTCACGTCGCCGCTCATGGCCGATACCTCGGCCGTGGAATGGGTGAGCGATTCCACCTGCTCGGTGAGCTGGCGCGAGTGCTCCAAGACCCGCAGCACCATGGCCCGGATGCGGCCGATGAAGGAGTTGAACCAATGGGCCATTTCCCCGATCTCGTCGCGGGTCTTGACCTGGATCTGGAAGGTCAAATCCGCCTCGCCCTTGGAGAGGGCCTCCAGTTCCTTGCGCATCTCCTGGATGGGGTTCACCACGAACAAGAGGAGGATGGGCGTGATGACGGCCGTCAGGAAGACCGCGATCAGGAGCACCAAGCCCGCGGTCTTGAGGATATAGCCATGGATTTCCGCTTCCACCGAGGCCAGGGGAAGGTCCAATTCCAGGGCCCCGGCGTAGGGCGGTCGGGAAATGGGGCCTTCCGATTTCCCCTCCTCCTGCCGGACCGGGGTGATGTAGCGCTGGATCGTTCCCGCCGGGGTAGCGGCCCTTTCGACCAGGTGCCTCTTCCCCGCGGCGGCCTCATTCAGCACGGCGGCCGGGCCTTGTGCCGGTGGATTGAATCCGTCCTTGAGGACCTCTTGGACCACGACTTTCCCCTTGGCGTCGAAGAGCGTATAAGCGTAGGCGTTGAAATGGCGGGCCAACTCCGAAAGGGTCAGGGACAGGTTGATGAAATGTTGCCGTTGGATGGACCGGGCCATGTCGCCCTGGAGGGCGGAGGTGGTGGCGTCGAGGGCCGCAAGGTCCTTGTTGAGGAGGTTTTCCTTCTCTTGGCGCACGCTGAAAAAGCCGATCACGGCCTCGATGAAGACGAGCGAGAGGGCGACCGTGAGCGCGATGCGGAAGCTGAGTTTGGTGCTCAAGGGGGCCTTTCTTAAAAGACAGTCTTGAGTTCTCAATGTTGAATTTTAGTTAATGAAATTTCTGGATTTATGAATGAATCCAGAAATGACCATAGCTCAAAACTAAATATTGTTTGAATCGCCCTTGATTTTAGCCTTTGAAAGCCCCCCTGACAGCAGTTTTCTCGGGGTCTTGACCGTGGGCGTCGGAGCTTATTGGGGGCGGCTTGCCCTGGGTTCGTCGTCGTCGAGGAAGGTGGACATCACTTTCAGGTTCCCCACGATGCCGGGCAGGGCCTGGGCCAGCTGCTTGACCTGCTCGCCCGTATTGGAGCGGCCAAAGGAGAACCTCAAGCCCTGCTTGGCCTCTTTGGCGTTGCGGCCCATGGCCAAAAGCACGTGGGAGGGCGGGGCCGAGCCCGCCGCGCAGGCCGCGCCCGAGGACACCGCGAAGCCCGCCGCGTCCAGGCTGTGCACCAGGTTCTCGCCGTCCAGGCCCGGGAGGGTGATATTAAGCAGGCCCGGGACCCGCTCGTCGGACTTCTCCGGGCCGTTCACCCTCACGTCCGGGAACAGCCGCCTGAGCTCGTCCAAAAAAACATCGGCCATCACGCGGAGCCTTCCGTGCTCGGTGGTCTCCCCGCAGATGCCCTTGGCGGCCTCGCCCAGGCCCACAAGGCCCGCCACGTTTTCCGTGCCGCCGCGCCGGTCCCGCTCCTGCCCGCCGCCGTGGAGCAGGGGCACCAGTTCCAATCCCTTGCGCTGGTAGAAGAAGCCCGCGCCCTTGGGGCCGTAGATCTTGTGGGCGGACACCGAAAGGAAGTCGATGTGGTCGCGCTGCACGTCCAGGGGCAGCTTGCCGTAGGCCTGCACCGCGTCGGTATGGAAGAGGATGCCCATCTCGCGCGCCATGGCCCCGACCTCCCGGAAGGGCTGGATCGCGCCGGTTTCGTTGTTGGCCGCCATCAGGGAGATGAGCCCCGTCTCGCCGGGCCGCACGGCCTTCTTGACCTCCCGGGGATCCACCCGGCCTTGGGAGTCCACGCCCACCTCGGTGACGGAAAATCCGTGGTTGGTCAGCCATTCGCAGCATTCCAGCACGCAAGCGTGTTCAATGGAGGAAAGGATGACGTGGCGGGCCTTGCCGTGGAAGGCCCAGGCCGCGCCCTTGTGCACCGCGTTCACGCTCTCGGTGCCGCCGCTGGTGAAAACGATCTCGCGGGGGTCGGCGTGAAGGGTGTCGGCGATGATTTCGCGGGAGCGTTCCAGGGCCTTGCGGCCCTCCCGTCCGGGCGCGTGCACGCTGGAGGGGTTGCCGAAGTTTTCCCTTAAATACGGCATCATGGCCTCCAGGACCTTCTCGTCCAGGGGAGTAGTGGCGGCATGGTCGAAATAGATCATTCAGTATCCTTTTAAAGGGAAGAAATGGAGGACCAGTTTAACACGCGCCGCGGGCGGGCCAAAGGGCCATGCCATCCCCTGCCCTTTACTTTTGCGCGTTCTTTCCGAATGATATGGAAACTTTGGTCGAAGGCGAAACAACCTTAAATTCAAAATTTCCTTTTGGAGTCCCTCATGGTCGATCCTCCCATGATCCGCCAGCGTTA
>JASHQZ010000190.1 GCA_030038835.1 candidate division FCPU426 bacterium | reverse complement strand
ACAGAGATCACAGAGTAAATCATTTATTTTGGTAAGTATCCCCTGATGACATGTAAAGGCAAAGACTTTATACCGCCGATCAAATCCGATCAATGCCGATGAGTTTGAATAAGCCTTAAACGATAAGCCGTTATCGGCGTTCATCGGTCGTTATCGGCGGTTAATAAAAATTCTTTGTTTCTTTGAATATCCTTTTTATATGTCGTGATGGGATAGTCGCCTTTATTTTTTTAAAAAAATTTCATGCCGTTCTCTGTGTGCCCTGTGAACTCCGTGGTTCGAATGGTTTTTGTTTTTGGACTCTAAATTTGGAGCATCCCGTGATCGTGATATTGATGGGAGTGGCGGGGTCGGGAAAAACCACGGTCGGGCGGAAACTGGCCAAAACCCTGGGGTGCCCTTTTTATGACGCGGATGATTTCCATACCCCGCCCAACAAGGATAAAATGAGCCGTGGAATTCCTTTGTCGGACGAAGACCGCCAACCTTGGCTTGAGGTTTTAAGGGCTGAAATGAAAAAATGGGCCGGCGAAAAATCCCCGGCCATTTTGGCTTGTTCCGCGCTCAAGCAAAAATACCGGGATTTCCTTTCGTCCGGACTCCAGGTTCAGTGGATTTATCTCAAGGGCGACCGGGAAACGTTATTAAGCCGGCTTGAAGGGCGGAAAGGTCATTTTGCCGGGCCTTCCTTGCTTGACAGCCAGTTGGAAAGCCTTGAAGAACCTTCGGATGCCCTGGTCGTGGATGTTCAAAAAGAGCCTGACGAGATAGTTGGGAAAATACTTCAGTTTTTGAGCCTTTACTGAGACATGGCAGATAATGACTGCTTTTGGGAAAGGATGCTCGTTGCCCTCCAGCGGTGGTAGTGGGAAATGGGTCTTGGCCATTTTTATCGCGATCATTGCGGTGGTGGCTTGGTCCTATCCAACCCAGACGCTTTTTATCCTCAGATTCATAAGGGATTTGGTCATTCAAAACCTTAAACCCTTATTCCTAAGCCTATTTAAAAACTGACTTTCCGCCTAAAACTTATAAAAACCTTGATTTCATTGGACTTCTACCTATACTTGACTTTCTTTTCAACATTCAAGAAATTATAGGGAAAAGGATTTTGGGGCCAGTTTAAAAGGAGTTTCCTAATGAAATTCTCGTCCACGGAAGAATACGGCCTGAGGTGCATGCTTCAGATGGCCAAAAAGGGGCATAAGGGCATGACCAATATCGTGGAACTCGCCCAAAAAGAGGACCTGACCACCGCTTACGTCGCCAAGATCATGGGAATCCTGCGCAAAGGCGGCTTGGTGCAAAGCATCCGGGGCCAAAGCGGGGGCTATCAACTGAGCCGTCCGCCCCAGGAGATCAATGTCAATGAAGTCCTGGAAGCCTTGGGCGGGAAGTTCTTTTCCCGCGAGGAATACTGCCTGACTCCCTCGGCGGAGCATGACTGCTGTATCCATTCTATGGATTGCGCGGTCCGGTCACTGTGGACGGGTCTGTCCCTTACCATCACGAACTACTTGAAACGCTGCAAACTTTCCGACTTGGTGGTGACGGAATCCGACATGGATAAATGGCTCAACCACCCCATCAAAACGCCTGCAGCCCCCCTTTCTGGCGCGGTCGCCGCGCAATCCCCCGCCGCCGGAAAAAAGGAGGATTGAGATGAAGCCCAAGGCTCCGGAAAAATCCGTCGAAAAAGTCACCCAGCAGGAATACCAATACGGGTTTACCACCGATATTGAAGCGGATTCGGCCCCGCCGGGGCTGAACGAAGACATTATTCGGTTCATTTCGAAAAAGAAGAACGAGCCAGCCTTTCTCCTGGAGTGGCGCCTGAAGTGTTACCGTTATTGGACCAAGATGAAGGAACCCGAATGGGCCAGCGTGCATTACCCGGCCATCCACTACCAGGACATCATCTATTACTCGGCGCCCAAGAAAGGCGGCCCCAAGAGCCTGGATGAAGTCGACCCGGAAATCCTCAAGACCTTCGAGAAACTGGGCGTACCCATGCAGGAGCGGGAAATCTTGGCGGGGGTGGCGGTGGACGCGGTCATGGACAGCGTTTCGGTCGGCACCACCTTCAAGAAAAAACTGGCCGAGCTGGGGATTATCTTTTGTTCCTTCTCGGAAGCGGTGCAGGAACATCCCGCGTTGGTGGAAAAATACATGGGTTCGGTGGTCCCCTACAACGACAACTTCTTCGCGGCCCTGAACAGCGCGGTCTTCACGGACGGGTCCTTCTGCTACGTGCCCAAGGGCGTGCGCTGCCCCATGGAACTTTCCACCTATTTCCGCATCAACGCGGCCAAAACCGGACAGTTCGAGCGGACCCTCCTCATCGCCGATGAGGGCGCCACCGTGAGTTACCTGGAAGGATGCACGGCCCCCATGCGCGACGAGAACCAGCTGCACGCGGCGGTGGTGGAGCTGGTGGCGCTGGATAACGCCGAGATCAAGTACTCAACCGTGCAAAACTGGTACCCCGGCGACAAGGAAGGCAAGGGCGGGGTCTACAACTTCGTGACCAAGCGGGGCGCCTGCCGGGGCGTGAACTCCAAGATCTCCTGGACCCAGGTGGAGACGGGCTCGGCCATCACCTGGAAATACCCCAGCTGCATCCTGCAGGGCGACAACTCGGTCGGGGAGTTCTACTCGGTGGCGGTGGCCAACAACTTCCAGCAGGCCGACACCGGCACCAAGATGATCCACCTGGGCAAGAACACCAAGAGCACCATCATTTCCAAGGGCATCTCGGCTGGGCGCGGGCAGAACACCTACCGGGGCCTGGTGCGCATCCAACCTTCGGCCGAACACGCGCAGAATTACAGTCAGTGCGACTCACTTTTAATGGGCGATAAGTGCGGGGCCCACACCGTGCCCTACATCGAGGTGAAGAACAACACCTCCAAGGTGGGCCACGAGGCCTCCACCTCCAAGATTAGCGAAGACCAGCTTTTTTACTGCCGCCAGCGGGGGCTTTCCAACGAGGATGCGGTCAATTTGATCGTGAA
>JASHQZ010000189.1 GCA_030038835.1 candidate division FCPU426 bacterium | reverse complement strand
TGGAGCCCGCGGACAAGCCCGGGGATTTCAATGCGGCGTCTTTAAAAATAATCCCCTCTCCCTAGAGGGACCAGATGAGGGTTTAGGAGGTTTTGTAACAAATTTTTAGGAACCTATGCTCTTGACGTACCAAAGTCTAAAAACACACAAACAACACCTCTTTGGCCACAGATTCATGGGATAAATGGGATTAGACTTTAACTTTTATCTCATGAATCCCATGCATCTGTGGCTAAATGATTTTAGTTGTTCTTACCTTTGCGTTTAGGTGCGCCAAGTGCTGATTCCGATCTTAATATTTTAAGAAGCCCCAACTCAAAACGACAAAAAGAAAGCCCCTTTCGGTTTCCGAAAGGGGCTTTGATTTTAACAGCTAAAAACGTTTTTAAAAGAAGCCAAACTAAACAGGGATTCCGTATTTCTTCTTGGCCTCGACTGTCATATTTTCAATATCTTCCATCAACAGCCTCGCACGGACACCCTTCACGCGCCGCAATTCGGTGTCCATGGTGCCTTTCAGCCGCCCGCGCAGCATATCGGCGACTTTCCGGGGAGCATACACGTAAATGTCCACCCCGTCGTCCTTATAACTGGAATAGTCGTTGCGGATCACCGCTTGAGGCGCAAGCCGCTTGACTTCCGTCTCCATCTTTTTGGCTATCTGTTCTGCACCGGTTGTTCCCACGTTTGGCTCTCCTCCTTAAACGCAAGTTGCCGGGACCCGATCATCCCGGTCTCTCTAGTGAATTTAATTTATCTTAGCGCAGCCTGGGGCTGCAACCAAAATAAATTGTTAATGTTAGGAATCCCGTTTTTCAGGTCAGCGAGGCGAAGAACTCCAACGCTTTATTTCATGGCCAGGAGGGTGGAGCCCTCGGACAAGTCCGGGGATTTCAATGGGGCGTCCTTGAAATTTTTTTCAACGGTAGCCGGCTTTGCGGAAAAGGCTCAGGATACGGTCCAGGTCGTCCAGCGAATAATATTCGAAGCAAACCGTTCCCCTTTGGCGCCCCTGGGCTTTGATCGTCACCTTGGTGCCGAGCCAGTCGCGCAGGTTTTCTTCCAGCTTGGCGGTATTGGCGTCCTTGGGCTTTCCATTGGAACGGGATTTCCGGCCGCCCAGACCCTTCTGGTTTTGCAGCCATTTCTCCACGTCGCGGACCGTGAAACCCTGGCGCACAATGCGTTCGGCCCATTTATATTGGTCCAAAGGCGTGGGCAACGCGGCCAAAACCCGCGCATGGCCCGCGCTTAACTGTCCCGAGGCCAGCAGGGCCTTCACTTCCGGCGAGAGCTTCAAGAGCCGCATGGCGTTGGCCACCGTAGCGCGGTCCTTCCCCACCTTTTGGGCGATCTGTTCCTGCGTCATGTTGAACTCATCCTGGAGCCGGCGGTATCCCTCCGCCTCCTCCAGGGGCGATAGGTCCGACCGCTGCAGGTTCTCGATGAGGGCCAGCTCAAGGGATTCCACGTCCGAGGCCTGGACCTCGATGACCGGGATGGTCAGGTGCCCCAGTTTTTGTGCGGCTCGGTAGCGTCTCTCACCCGCGATGATTTCCCAACCGTCCCCTTTTTTGCGCGCCAGGATGGGCTGCAGGATGCCCCTTTCCTTGACCGAGGCCACCAGTTCCTGGAGGTCCTCGGGGCGGAAGGTTTTACGCGGCTGGAAAGGATTGGGCCTGACCTTTGAAAGGGGCACCTGCTGGGCCGCGCCTTTTTTCTCCTCAATGATCTTTTTGGGGATAAGGGCTTCCAGCCCCCGGCCCAGGGCTTTTTTGGCGGTCATTAAAACTTCCTTTTAAAATCGATTTTCAATGCGAGACGATTTCCTTGGTGAGGCTCAAATAGGCCTGGGCCCCGCTGGAGCGGATGTCGTAAAGGATGATGGGCTTCCCAAAGGACGGCGATTCGGAGAGTTGGACATTGCGTGGGATGACCGTATTGTATACCTTTTCGCCGAAAAACTTCCTCACTTCCTCCGAAACCTGGCTGGAGAGCCTCGTGCGGGAATCATGCATGGTCAAAAGCGCCCCCTCGATTTCAAGACGCGGGTTCAGGCTTTCCCTCACCCGTTCCACCGTTTCCATGAGGGAACTCAAGCCCTCCAGGGCGTAATACTCGCTTTGCACGGGGATCAGCACCGAGTCGGCGGCCACCAAGGCGTTCAATGTCAGGAAACCCAGGGAGGGAGGGCAATCAATGAGGATGAAATCGAAGTCTTTCTCAATGGTGGAAAGGGCTTTCTTCAGGCGCGTCTCCCTTTCCTCCAGGCCGACCAATTCCACCTCGGCGCCGGTCAGGTGTCCGTTCGAGGGCACGCAAAACAGCTTTTTCAGTTCGGTGGGCCGGATGGCGACCGGGACATCCGCGTCCCCCATGATCACGTTGTAAATGTTGGGGTCGCATTCGTTCTTGTCCAAGCCCACGCCACTGGTGGAATTGCCCTGGGGATCCATGTCCACCAGGAGTGTCTTTTTCTCGATGGCCGCCATGCAGGAGGCCAGGTTGACCGCCGTGGTGGTCTTCCCTACTCCGCCTTTTTGGTTGGTGATGCAGATGATCCGAGCCATTTTTACCCTTCATCAAAATTAAAACCGATTGACCGCAGAGGCGCAGGGACAAGGCAAGGAAAAAGCTTCGTGTCCCCTGTTCATTTAACTGTGTTTCCGTGCCTCTGTGGTAAATGAGGTTCCTCTATTTTTTAACCGGGGCTTTCTTCAACCGTTTGATTATTTTTTGGGTTTCGGCGATGTTCTGGGACGCCTTTGGGTAACCAGGGTCCAGGGACAGGGCTGTTTCGAATTCATTCAGGGCCTTTTCGGGCTGTTCCAACTGGTTCAGGACCACCCCGAGGTTGTTGTGGGCCACGGCGTTTTCCGGGTCGGCCTGAATGGCCTTCTTGA
>JASHQZ010000024.1 GCA_030038835.1 candidate division FCPU426 bacterium | reverse complement strand
GGAAAGCCTGCGCCGGCCCGTGGAAATGCTCAAGATCGAGGGCCTGACCGTGGAAGAGGCTGCGGAGCGGTTGGGCCTTTCGGTGAGCGCCCTCAAGGTGCGGGCCCACCGGGGCTATGCCCGGCTCAAGGAAATTCTATTGGAGAAACGCGTCACGAAATGAAATGGAAAAATCCAAAACCTAGGACGGAAAAGGGTCCCCCTTCGCCATCCCCCTACGCCATCCCCTTGCGCCAAGGCTTCGGGGGGCAGGCGGCCTCAGGAGACAAGCGGCTTCGGGGGACAGGCATGCCGGTTGTCCACGGACAGGCCGTGGAGCGGCTTGCCTCGGGGCTTCGGCCTGTCAAATCCCCCATGCCTATCTGGGGTCAATGGCTGCTCTGGGTCGCCGGGATGGGGGCCTTGGCCGCCCTTGTTTTTTCCCGCCTGTCCCTGAGGGGGGACCTTTCGGTCAACGGGTCCGCCTTGGTTTTCGATTTCATGGTGTTCCTGATCTTCGCGGGGGCCGCCTTGGCGGCCTGGGGCGCCCTGGACGCCGGTATCCCCGGCGGGGAAGCCAAGGGAAAATGGAAGGTTGGATCGGCCATGCTTCTATACGGGTTGGCCTTTTTGCTTTTCCTCCTGGGCCAGCCTTGGGAAACGGCCGGCTATTCCTTCCATATCGCCTTCTCATCCTGTTTCGTAGCGGTCTTTCTCGTGGGGCTGGTGTCGTGGATGGGTTTGGGCCTTTTGATCCGCGCCAACGCGCCTTTGGATTCCCGCCGGGCGGGCGTTTGGGCGGGGATCTCGGCCTTTTTAGTGGGGCTGGGCTTCATTACCCTCCACTGCGGGAGCCATAACCTGGCGCACATCTGCCTGGAACACTTTTTGCCCGTCTTGGCCTATTCCTGGCTGACGGGCTGGCTGGGATACCGGTGGCTTTGCCCTTGGAAACGCAAACCTTTGGAAAAATAAAAGTTTTCAGTCGGCGGTCGACAGCGGGGCTTTTTGCGCGTGTTTTTGCCGTTGCTGCGGACTGTCGACTGTCAGCCGTGAACCGACCTTTTGTAGCGCATGGCCGACCAATCCCCGTCGATGGCCACCAAACTCACCCCGATGAATCCCCGCTTTTCCATCAAGGCATGCCCCGTGTCCCGGTTGATATCGGCCTTGTATTTCTTGGAAGTCCCCTTGGGGTAGGCCATCCAAAAAATCCCCTTTTCCTGGAGCGCCTTGGATACCGTTTTGGCGATTTTTTCCGCATCAGCCAGGGAATAGGCGAAGGCCAGCACGAATTCATATTGGCCCTTGGGGCTTTCGTGGGGCTTGGAGCCGAGAGACGCGGCGGTTTTCTTGAACTCGGGGGGCGCCGCCAGGAGAAGCACGGGGCCTTGGCCCTTATAAAAAAGTTTTTTTAAAACGGGGTTCATGAGACCGCCATTAAAAGTTTTGGGTTTTGAGTTCCAAGTTATGAGTTGGGGTGATTTTTGGATTTGTAAAAAAATCCAAAAATCCTTAACTCAAAACTCAACATTTAAAACTCACAACTTGTAAAGCTGGTACCGCATGCCGTGCCATTTGGCCCGGGAGCCGCTGAGGGTTTCTTGGAGGGCGGAAGGCAAAAGGTTTCGGTCCGTCATCACGAAATTCACCGGCAGGAAATAGGCGGGCGCGGCAGTCGTCAGCCACAGTTTGTCGTTCAGGATGGGCGCTTTCAGGCGTTCCGAGACACGCTTGCGCTTTTCGGGGTTCATCCATTGGTCGCAGGCGTATTCCACCATGGCGTGCCCCAAACCCTTTCCCCGGAAAAGAAGATCCACGGTCAGCCCGGTCAGCTCGGCGCAATCCCCGCGCAAGGTGATCCCCACGGTGCCCGAAACGATCTGGTGGACCTCCACGACCCACCAAAAGGTCTGGTCCACCCTGTCGTCCGAAAGGTTGTTGGCCAAGAGGGCATGGGCGATTGTCGGCATGTCCCGCAGCGTGGCCTCCCGCAAAACCAGGGGGTTATCCAGGGCCCAAAGGGAAGCGGACGTCAAATCCCCACGGTAAATGAGCCCCCCATTGCCTGTTTCCCTTAATTTGACCGCCATGGCCTGCAGGTGTTCCCGCTCGGCCCAAACCGCATCCTTGACTTCCTTCAAATCGGTGGGCCGCAGAATCGTATCCTGGGTGGTGGCGTGAAAGACGTAGGAGTCCCAGGTGACCACCTCATCGGCATGGCTGATATCCAACGTGATGTTCAGAAGAAAGCGTTTCAACTCCACGTTCAGGCCGGTTTCTTCCTTGGATTCACGCAGGGCGCCCGCCACCAAGTCCTCCCCGGGGTTGACGCCGCCGGAGGGGGACCGGAAGATGCCGGGAGGGTAACTGTGCTTGCTCATCAAGGCGAAACGGCCGCCCGGGCCTTCGATCAACATCGTAACGTCGTGGGCGCGCTTTTGCTGGATGCTTTTTTGCACCAGTTTCCAGCCGGCGTCGTCGAACTCCTGGGTCATCCATTGGTGATAGGGATATCCAAAGCGGGTACGGATGGAGGATAATTGAGGCCGAAGGTGCACGGTCTTCTCCCGTCAAATGACGTCGTCCCGGCAGGCCCAGTTATTTTAAGCCCCCATCCACGGTTTTAGAAAATAAAAACCCGCCTGAAGGAGGGAACATGTTTCACCGTAAAGCTTGGATGTTATTCGCGGTTTGGGCGTCGACGGCCCAAGCCTTGGCCGGGCCCTCGGATTGGGCGAACCCTTTTATCGGCACCGCCAACGGCGGCAACGCTTTCCCCGGCGCGCTGGTGCCCTGGGGGATGGTTTCGGTTTCCCCCCATAACGACTACAAATCCCCGTCGGGTTATACCTACGGCAAGCCCTTGATTTACGGCTTCGGACACCTTCACTTGAGCGGCACGGGCTGCCCCGACCTGGGCAGCGTGGTTTTGATGCCCACCACCGGGAAGATCCAACCGGACCCGGATCAATGGGCCTCGCCCTATGATTCGGAAAAAGCCGTGCCGGGCTATTATTCCGTCCATCTGAAGGGCTCCGACATCCTGGCCGAAATGACCGCCACCACCCACGCGGGGATCAGCCAGTATTCCTTCCCCGCGCAAAAGGGGGACGCCAACATTCTCCTGGACTTGTGCCGGCGGTTGACCACCGACCCGGTCACGCTGAAATCACCCGGCTTCGAGTCCTATGTGCGGATCCTTTCCAAAACCGAGGCGGAAGGTTACGCCCAAAGCGGGGACTTTTGCAGCCCTTATGCCGGGAACCATCAGACGGCCTATTTCGTGATCCAATTCAGCAAGCCGGCGGTGAAGACGGGAACCTGGAAAGACGGCTCCCTAGGACCGGAAAGGGAACAAAAGGGGAGGGACATCGG
>JASHQZ010000023.1 GCA_030038835.1 candidate division FCPU426 bacterium | reverse complement strand
TCGGCGGGTATTTATGTAAGAGGCCGTTACGCCACCACGGGGGGCATCGCGGGGAATGTTTCCTATCAAGGGGGCGCCACCCAGCCTTCGGTGCTGGGGGCCGATTCCTACGGCCTGGTTTCGGCTTATCCCACCGGCACGTCGGGGTTCAGTCCCGTCCATATCGACTACACCGGCGTGGACACTGGGCTTTCGATCAGCTACCACTACTGAAATGATAGTTTTGAGTTATGAAGGTTAAAATCTTTTCGATTTTTTGGTTTTATTTAAAAAAATAAAAGACCGAAGGTTTCGCCATAACTCAAAACTCAACACTCACAACTCAAAATTTTTAACATAGTTAACTTATTTTTGGCCTGCCCATGTGTCCTATTCGGGCAACGGAATTCTCGGCACCAACCCAAGGTCCACCCCCCGCATGCCTACGGGCCCGGCCTTTTGCACCTGGGTGAAAAAGACGTCCAGGCTGTCCTGGAGCCATTTTAAGTCCATGCCCATGTACTTGGGCGGCAGTTGGGCCCACTTCTCGCGGGCCTTCTCGTAAAGCCCCATGGCGCCGGTCCAATTGCCCTTGCGGAAATGTTCCAGCGCGATGGCGGCCTGGATCAGGCCTTGGTAATGCAGGCGGTTGAGGTCCTCGGCGGTATGCCAGATATCCTCCAGCATCTCATGGCACTCGAAGTACTCGCCCTGATTAAACAGGCGGATGCCTTCCAGGTATTCGTGGGGATATTTCTGGCCGTCCAAATACAGGTCCCAGTCGTACCGTCCGGAAAGCTCCGCGATCAAGCTTTGGTCCGCGTCCGGGAACTTATATTTTGGAAGGTCCGGGGGGGGCACCCAGGCGAAGGCCTGGCACTCGATGGCCTTGGGTTCGCCGGACTTGTGGGAGCAAAAGAAAATGTTGAGCCGCACCGAGCGCTGGGGGTAGTGGTAGGTGAGGATGCGGAAGAAATGGCGGATCTCCACCTCAATGTCCAGTTCCTCCTTGAGTTCGCGGACCACGCATTCCTCGAGGGACTCGGAGGGTTCCTTCTTGCCGCCCGGCAGCTCCCAGTAGCCCCCGAAGGAATCCTCTTCCTTGCGCTGGGTGATGAGGAACTTCCGGTCCTTAAAGACCAGCGCCGCGCCCACTTCCAGGATGTTCTGGCTCATGGCTGTCTTTCCAAAGCCTCTCGGTTTTTATTTGGCGGTGGACGGAGGCGGGTTAAATCCGTTGGATCCGCCCGGGGGAAGGACAAGCCCCTGGGTGGCCCCATTGGGCAGGGTGAATCCATTGGATGCCCCGGGAGCCATCATCACGGGTCGGCGGACCATGGAGAGTTTCGGCTTCCGGCCGTTGCCCAGGGCCTTTTGGAACTGGGTGACGTGGTCGTTCCAGAAGGGGCAGCCGGGGTCGCGGATCATGCATTCGGCCACCGTCATCTTGCACCCGCATTGGCAGTAATGGCTGTTGAAATAAGCCAGAACTTCGGCCTTCTTGGAGGCTGAAACACCCGTGAAGTCGATCATGGTGAGGGCTGATTCGGGCACCGGCACCGGGGTCCCCATGGGCATGGGCGTGGGGATTTGGACAATAGGATTGGGAGTCGGGGTGGGGGCGGGGGCTGTGTAGCGTCCCGCGAAAAAGGAACCCGCCATCAGGAAAAGCACGCCGAGGACGGCTAACCATTGCTTCTGGACGGGGGTTAACGAATTGGGGGGGATGGTTTCCCCTGGACTTAAGTGGTCCTCGTTCATGATTCCCTCGCTTGCCCCGGAATGAGCCTCTTCGAGGGAAGATCATACCTAATTCGGGATGGAAAAGGGGGCCCGCCTTGGATTAGCGGAGGACGAGGACTTTCAGGATTTTGGAAGCCTTGGCCGTTCCGGTAACTTCCACCTTCACGTAATAAAGGCCGTCGGCCACCGGCTGGTGCCAGGCGTCTTCCAGGTTCCAAACGAGGGTCGTGTTGTTTCCCGAGGTGGTATGAGATTCCAGGATTCTCCGGAAAGCGGTTGTAAAGACGCTCCATTGTACGTTGGAACCGGCCGGGGCCTGGATGGGGAAGAGGACCGGCCCCGGGCCGCTGGGGTTCGGGTAGGGCGGGCCGATGGTGACGCCCCTGGGGGTGGACGAAGACGTGGGTGTAAAAGTGGAAATGCCCGTAGGGGTACTTGACGGCGTGGGCGTCAACGTGTTGAAAGGCGTAAAGGTTGGGGTGGCGGAAGGAGTGGCCGAAGCGCTGGGCGTCGGCGTCGCCGTAATCGAAACCGTAGGTGTCGTCGAATCCGTGGCGCTGGCCGTAGGGGATAAAGTAGGCGTGGCTGTGGCCGTGCCGGTCGGAGTGGGGGAAGGCGTCTCCGTTGGCGTCATTGAATCCGTGAGCGTAGGCGTAGCCGTCAACGTAGAGGTGGGTGACGGTGAACTGGTTGAACTCGCTGTCGCGGTCGCAGTGAGGGAAGGCGTAGCCGTTATCGAACTGCTGGGCGTCGGCGTAGTCGAATCCGTGGCGCTGGCCGTGGGGGTGGTGGTCGGG
>JASHQZ010000188.1 GCA_030038835.1 candidate division FCPU426 bacterium | reverse complement strand
AGGAGAGAGACATGACAAAAAAACTGACCATTCCATACCCTTCCAAACTCGAGTTCCGGACCCTGGTGGAGTTCCAGCGGGCGGCGGTAGCCTTCAAGTCGCACGTCACGATCCAAAAGGGAAAAGTCGCCGCCGACGCCAAAAGCTTCATTGAAATCCTGCCTTTGCTCGACGCCCGGGGCAATAAGCTGCAATTGACCATTGAGGGGGAAGACGCCGAACAGGCCGCCGAATCTTTCCTGGGTTTGTTTGGGAACAAAGCCGTTTGGTAAGTTGGCTCTTTGCCCGTCTTCGCGATAGTATCCGCCTCCGCTAAAGCTACGGGACAGGCCGGAACTGACTGTCCGGCGTAGCTTCAGCGGAACGGATGCACCTCATTCCCCTGAGGTTAGGAGTAGATCCAGCATCCCCAAAGCCATACCCTCTTCAAGCGCGCTGGAAATAAAGCCTCCCTGAAAAATTCCTTTAAATAACCTTTGTTACATGCCAGACAAAGTTAACTTGTATTTAACATTGGTGAAATGTTTCACACCTCCCCCACCTGTAGAGTTCCGCCCGAATTTCTTCCGGTTTGGGTCTTTGTCCACCCTTCGACACTGAGCTGCCAAATTAGGTAACCGAAGAACCCCAACCGGGGGAAAGAAGTATGCAGTTTTTCATTAGAAATGGGGCTGCGGCCCCAAACAAGGAAAACTGCATCACCCTCATTATCATTTCCGGGCGTCGCCCGGTTTTAAAATGGAAATGCGGGCAAAAAAAATGGTTAAGGAGAAGCTATGAAACGGTCTTGGTTGTTGGCTCTGTTGATGGCCGGATCGCTGGTGGCCCTGAATTCCACGGCGTTCGCCCAAGATGCAACGTCGTCCAATAGTACGGATGCCCAAGAGGATGTGAATTCGGCATTGGGATCCTTGGCCAACCGTGTTTCGGATGTTGAGAAGAAGCAATCGATGGAGGTCGCCATCCATGGTTTCGCGGAATTTGATGGCATCTTTGACACGGCCTTCATGGGTTTGGGTTCGGAAACGATCGGGGACAGCGCCCAAATTCCGAAACTGAATTCTCCCTACAACACCAGCGGGGAAGCCCAGTTCTCGCCCCGCAACAGCCGGTTTGATTTCCTGGCCAAAACCAATGTGGATGGCTGGACCACATCGGGTTATATCGAAGCCGACTTTTTGGGAGTCAGTAATACGGCTGAAAAAAACGAATATACCGCCCCTACCCTCCGTTTGCGGCACGCGTATTTGGACGCCCAAGACGATGGTTGGGACATTATGGCCGGCCAATATTGGACCCTTTTCGGTTGGAACATGGACAACGTTCTTTCGACCTTGGACGTGACGCCCATCATGGGTTCCTTGTATGAGAGGACCCCGCGTATCGGCGTTATGAAAACCGTTGGGGACGACGCCCAGGTCCAGATCGCAGTGGACGCGGAGCGCCCCGAGCAGGCCCTTTCCGGCGTTCCCAACTTCAACGGCGGCATCCGCTTCAAGCTGATGGATTTGGAAGCCCAGTTCTGCAATGCCACGGCGGCGTCCAAACTGGTGCCCTTGAGCGTCGGTATTTCGGGCCGGTTGGCGACTTATACTTTACCCACGGCCGCCAACGCGGGTACTACTGCCGTCAATGGTCCCTTAACAGATGTTACTGGCCAAGGCTTGGCCTTGGACGTTCAAGTGCCCGTTCTCACCTCTACCGCCTCCAACGTGAAGAATGACTGCACCTTGATTCTTTGCGGCGAGTGGATGATCGGCTATGGCGTGGCGGACGTTTTGAACGGCTGGAACGGCGGCGGAGCCACGACTCCTGATTATTTTGCTGGTACCGGCAACCTGGACCAAGGTCTTGCGGGCGTGGAGGGAGCTGGGGCGAATGCGGCCGTTTCCTTGATCGGGGACCAAAGCTGGACCTACCAGTTGCAGTTCCACCTCCCCCAGTCGATTGGAACCATGGTAACTGCGGGATACGGCGAAGCCTTCTCGAACAACGCCCGCATCATGGCTGGGTCGAGCTACAACGATGTCAATGGTATGTTCGCCAACGTGATGCAGGATTTCACGGACAGCATCCGGGCTGGCATCGAATATTCCCGGTTCGAGGACGCCTACTTTACGGGCGGCGCGGTTGACCACAGGTTGCAACTTTCAACCTGGTACCGTTTCTAAGTCCGGCTCCTCGGAGTTTCGCTTCGGCAGACTGCTAGGATCTCGCAGCCTGTCAGTCGTGGGGTGATTCGGAGGGTTTGCCTCATGACGGTTTGAGTTGGCATCCTGGGGGCCGCCCGGTAGTCAGGGAACCGGGCTGGCCCCTTCCTCCGGCTTCATGCGGCAAAACAAGTTCCGAGTGTTGAGTTCTAAGTTCGGGTTTGCAGGTTTTTATTTGGCCCTGCCAAACAAAAACACGGCGACTTTGAACCAAATGAACTTTGGACTTTGAACTCCCTTATAAATTGCAGTTTTGGCGGTTTGGTTAGTTAACACATCTGTAACAATACCTCGATCCATTCAAGTCTAAAATTAAATGAATTTCAAAGAGGAGATTCCGATGAAAAGCCTTAAGAAAATCATGACGGGCGCCCTTGTGGCGGCCGCCTTTGCGGGAACGGGGCTGGCGAACGCCGCCGACAGTGTCGCCCTCAACGGCGCCGGAGCCACTTTCCCTTATCCTATCTATTCCAAGTGGTTCTACGAGTACAACAAGGCGACCGGGACGGCCATCAACTACCAGTCCATCGGTTCCGGCGGCGGCATCCAACAGCTGACGAACGGAACGGTGGATTTCGGGGCCTCCGACGCGCCCATGACCGACGACCAAATCGCCAAGATCAAGACCGGGGTGCTGCATTTCCCGACCGTGGCCGGGGCCGTGGCCGTGGCGTTCAATGTGCCGGGCGTGGACAAGTTGAAGCTGGACGGGCCGACGCTGGCGGGGATTTATTTGGGGACCATCACCAAGTGGAATGATCCGGCCATCGCCGCGTTGAACGACGGCGTGAACCTGCCGGATACGAACATCACGGTGGCGCACCGTTCCGACGGCAGCGGCACTAGCAACATCTTCACCAACTACCTCACCAAGGTCAGCACCAAGTGGGCCGCCACGGCCGGGTTCGGCACTTCGGTGAAGTGGCCGGTGGGAGTGGGCGGCAAGGGCAACGAGGGCGTGGCCGGGCTGATCTCCCAGATTCCGGGGACCATCGGTTACGTGGAACTGGCCTATGCCATCAAGAACAAGATCAGCTACGCTTCCATCAAGAACCGGGACGGTAATTTCGTGGAGCCGTCCTTGGAGTCCACGACCGCCTGCGCGGACGGCGCCTTGCGCCGCATGCCCAAGGATTTCCGGATGATGATCACCAACGCCACGGGCGAGAACGCCTATCCCATCTGCGGGTTCACCTGGCTTCTGATCAACAAGAGCTACGCGGATTCGGCGAAGGGCAAGGCCATCACCGACTTCCTGAAGTGGTACTTGGACAGCGGGGAGACCATGGCTTCCGACCTGTACTACGCCCCGCTTCCGGCCTCCCTGGTGGAGAAGGTCAAGGCCCAGATCGACGAAGTGAAGTACTAAGAGTCCTGGCCGCCGGCAAACCGGCGGCGAGATTTGAATAGCCAAAGAGAGTTTATTTTGAATCCTTCAGCCGAGTTAACCGACAACGGGGGGGCCAAGCCCAGCGCCCTCCCGTTGCTTTCTTTCGGCAAGTCCGGTTTTGCCGACAAATTCTTCCAGAAACTCACGGCTTTTTTCGCCTTCTTGATCCTATTCCTGGCTTTCCTGACGGCGTTTACCCTCTGGCAGGCTTCCGCCCCCACTTTCCACAAAATGGGGTGGAGTTTCCTCACCTCCTCGGACTGGGACCCCATCAACGGTATTTTCGGCTCGGTGCCCTTTGTTTATGGAACCATCGTCTCTTCCATGGTCGCCCTTTTCATCGCGGTCCCCTTCGGACTCGGCATTTCGCTTTTCCTGACCGAATTGGCACCGATGAAAATGCGCGACCCCGTGGCCTTCCTGGTGGAAATCCTGGCGGCCATTCCCAGCGTGGTTTACGGGCTTTGGGGCATTTTTCTTTTGGCGCCTTTCATGCGCGTCCACGTGGATCCGGTTTTGGAGGCCGTGGGAGGCGCCCTCCACCTGCCTTTCTTCAAGGGGCCTTCCACCGGGCTTTCCCTTTTCACTGCGGGCGTCATCCTTTCCATCATGATCCTGCCCACGATCACGG
>JASHQZ010000187.1 GCA_030038835.1 candidate division FCPU426 bacterium | reverse complement strand
TGTGGTGACCCCACCCAACGTTTTCACCTACCTGGGAAATGGGGACTTAGTGGATTATCCATTGATTCCCTCTGATGCGGTTTATTATCCCAATACGCTTGAGGCAAAGGCCGCAGTATTGGGTTCGGCGGCGGCGACAATTGCCGGGGACGATGTTTTTGTCGTGAAAGTCCTTTCCACCAACGCCACCGCTTGGGTCCAATTCGCCACGCCTTATTATGACTGCACTGCGGCACCCAGCAGTGCCCTGCTGAGCTTCTGGTTCGTCTACAACAACCAGGGGCTGAACTATATGAAGTTCGACCAGACCACCTACGGGCTGGCCAATTGTAATGAGAACACAACTCCGACCACGGATCCCTAAAAGCCGCATGATGGTTTCACAGCCTTCCCTTTTTAACGGTTGACACTTCCTTCCGAATCTTCGATAACCACTCATTATGGGCAAGATCAAATCCCTCCCTGAAAAGGTCATCAACCAAATCGCGGCCGGTGAGGTTGTTGAGCGGCCCTCCTCGGTGGTGAAGGAAGTCGTGGAAAACGCTTTGGACGCCAAGGCGTCGTGGGTGGAGGTGGAGATACAGGAAGGCGGCCTCAAGCTCATCAAGGTGACGGACAACGGGGAAGGCATGTCCCCGGAAGACGCCCAACTGGCCGTCCAAAAGCACGCCACCAGCAAGATTTTCTCGGTCGAAGACCTGTCGAACCTCCATACCTTCGGTTTCCGGGGTGAGGCCCTGGCCAGCATCGCCTCGGTCTCCCACTTTGAACTTTCTACCCGCACCGCTGAGGCTCTTTCGGGAGTTTCCCTCAAAATCAAGGGCGGGGGAGTCCCCAAACCCCTTGAAACCGGCCGGCCTGTGGGCACAACCCTTACAGTCGCCAACCTGTTCTTCAATACCCCAGCCCGGCTAAAATTTATGAAAAAAAAGTCCACTGAGGAAAACCACATCGTCATGGTGGTCAGCACCTACGCCCTGGCTTTTCCGGAGGTCGGGTTCAAACTGACCCTGGACGGCAAGGAGGCCCTTCAAGCCCCACCTGCGGATTTTACGGGACGGCTTTCCAAGATTTTTGGAAGGGAAACGGCGCAATCCTTCCTTCCCCTGGATTACGCGGGGCAGGGGATGCGGATCCGTGGCGTAGTCAGCGGTCCCACGGTCACTAAGCCCACCCGCGAAAACATGCTTTATTTTGTCAACCGCCGCTGGATCGCCAACGCCTCCTTGGGCCACGCGGTAATGACCGCCTTCCACACCCTACTTCCCACCCGCCGGTTCCCGGTTGCCGCGCTTTTCCTGGAAATTTCCGAGGACCAGGTGGACGTGAACGTACATCCCACCAAGCGGGAGGTGAAATTCGCCCAGGACCGGGCGGTTTATGACGCGGTAGTCAAGGCTGTAAGGGGCGCGTTGCTTTCGGCGCCCGGGGCCCTTCAGCCTGCAACGGCGCTCCCTGAAACCTTTCCGGCTTACGGTTCTACGTCGGCCCAACCTGGTTTCTTGAACGAAGCGCCTGCGACAACCCTATACGACCGCATCACCGAAAAGCATCCGGTACATGAGCAAATCCCCAACCCTTTGACAGTGGGGGGAATGGGAGGAGTTGTGGAAGAGAAGGCCGTGGGAATTTCACCCCATTCGCCTTCTTTTGAAGATTATGGTTTGGGAAAAACATCGCTCCAAGCCCGCCGCATCGATCTTCAAGTATCACTTTATAATTTTGGCCAGTTATTCAATACTTTCATTGTTTTTCAGTCCGACAGAGAGATGTTCATAGCGGATCAGCACACGGTTCACGAAAGGCTTAATTACGAGCGTCTTATGAAAGGGGTGAGGGAAAAGGCCCTGGAAGTCCAGCCCCTGTTAATGCCCGTCACAGTGGAGTTAAGCGCCAAGGAAGCCCAGGTCTTGAAGAACAACCTGGAAACCCTGATGGAACTAGGCATGGAAGTGGCGCCCTTTGGGGGCAATACCTTCCTCGTCCGAAGCGTCCCGGCCGACCTGGCGGGGAAGAACCTGGTGGCCCTAGTAAAGGACCTAGTGGACGACCTTGCCTCGCAGGACGCCCTGGGGGTGAAGGCCGCCAACCGGCTAGACCAGGCCCGGGAGAGGGCCGCCACCTTCATGTCTTGCCGCAGCGCGGTCATGGCCGGGGACAAGCTTAATGAGGAACAAATGCGGCTTCTGATCGACCAGATGCGGCAGGCCAACCTGCCCTTCACCTGTCCCCACGGCAGGCCCACGATCCTTTCCATCCCCCTCTCCGAGCTTTACCGGCGTTTTGACCGCCACTAAACCCTCTTCACCACAGAGACACAGAGGCACAGAGATTTTGAACAAGAAAACACATTTGAAATTACAAATCCTTGTAGGCCCAACAGGGGTCGGGAAGTCGGAAGTGGCCTTCCTCTTGGCCCAAAAATGGGAGGCCGAAATTCTTTCCGCGGACGCCTTCCAGGTCTATAAGGGCCTGGAGGTTGGGACGGCCCAGCCTTCAAGGAAATGGCAAAAAGAAATACCGCATCATCTGGTCGGCACTCGGGATCCCCGGAAGGATTGGAACGCCGTGGAGTTTGCTCGGGAAGCCAGCCGGATCCTCCAGGAAGGCCAAAGCCAGGGAAAGCGGTTTATCCTCGTAGGTGGATCGGGCTTTTATTTGCGCGCTTTGGTGGAAGGTCCTCCGCAAGGCCAGGCTCCACGGCCGGAAATCCGGGTTTGGGTATTGGAGAAGGTCCGGGAATTGGGAAATGTAAAGGCGCAAGCCTGGCTGAAGGAACGGGACCCGGCAGCCGCCCAAAGGCTCCATCCCAACGATCTTCATCGTATCTGTCGGGCCTTAGAAAAGACCTACGAAAATGGGACGGGAGAAGCAGGGTACCGGCCCCTAGGAGATTCAGAGGTTTCATTTTGGGGTTTAGAACGCTCCCGGGACCGCCTGGACTTGGTGTTGAAGGCCCGTGTGGAATCCATGTGGAAAAACGGGCTTTTGAATGAAGCCCGAAGGCTTTCCCACCTGGAATTGCCCCCGGACCATCCGATTTGGGGGGCCATCGGATACGCCGAAGCCCTGGCTTTTCAAAATGGGGACCTCCTGGAAAGGGAGGCCTTGGAAAGGATTTTCCGCAGAACGCGCCAATACGCCAAGCGCCAGTGGACCTGGTTCAAGCACCAGCACAAAGTGCGGTGGATCAACCTGGATGATTACGAAAACATGGGGAAGGCCGTGAATGAAATCGATAAAATGATGACCGCAGGGTAAAGCCGATATCCGCCATTTCAGGGAGGAATTTTTGCAAAATATCCGCATCCGTGCCGCGGGAATCCTGGTGAAAGACGGCCAGATCCTCCTGGTGCGCCATGAAAAAAACGGAAAAAGCTACTGGCTTCTCCCTGGGGGCGGGGTCGATTTCGGCGAAAGCGTGGAAGAGGCACTGGCCCGGGAATTCCGGGAGGAAGTGGGCCTCCCCATCCAGGTCGGGAAGATCGTTCTGGTTCACGATTCCATTCCTCCCAACCGCCACCGGCAGGTATTGAACCTTTATTTCCTGGTTTCCGCCGGTCATTTCAACCTTCAGGTCACACCCGACGCGGTTTTAAAAGGCGCCGATTTCCATTCTTTGGAAGCCTTTGGGGGATTGACGGTAACCCCGGACGTGAAAGCTGAAATCCTGGAGGGCTTGGCCAAGCAATGGTCCGGAGGCTGCCGCTACCTGGGAAACCGCTGGAAGGATTAAAATCATCCGGCGACCCCTGGACTTCGGCCCTATCCAAGGTCAAAAGCTGATGGCTTCACTTTCATTGGTTCGCTTATAATACAACCCGCTTCTTTAAAGCGTTCACCCTTAAACGATTTTTGGGAGGAGCTCATGAAAAAAACGTTCATCCTGGCGGCCTTGCTTCTGCCGGCCTTTTTCCCCGCCGGTTCGGAAGCCATTTCTGAAAACGAATTCCAGGACCGTTTGGAAATGTCGCAGGTTTGGGTGGCCCGGCACAACGCCAAACTGGATCCCGCGCTTCAAAGCGCCGTCCGGAGCATCCGGGTCAAGCCGCATGTCTACTTCATTGCCTCACGGCACCGGCACTTGGTTTCCATGAAGCGGCTGCGCCCGGGGCTGGCCCCCCGGTTTGGCATCCCCTTGACGGCCCGAACCGCCAGCGGGGCGGAGGTCCCCCTGGTCTCCCTGGGATTCTCCAAGGCCGAAGGGCAATCCTTCCTGACGGCCGATTACGCCGACGAATGGGACATCCGCCACTGCAGCTCCGATATCTACATCAAAATCGGGCTGGAGTACCGGCACCTCTTCCACGGGGAAGGTTATCCCGGATGCGCCCGCCTTGTCAGCCTGGGCAAGGGGATGCCCGTTTTCTTCGAGGTGGCCACCTACGGCGGTGGAAGCCGCTGTGACAAGTCTTTTTACCGGCTGGACGCCGACACCCTCCAGGGCGTTCCGGACGAACTTTACAACCATCCGGAACTGGTGGACGTCCAAAAATACGTTAAAGAAGAGCTCAAAGTGAACGTATGGCTGGAGGGCTATACCCTTTACCGGGACTTGAACCACGACGGCGCCCTGGAGATCATCAATACCACCGACGTCCTGTATCCTCCGGACTTGAAAACTCAGGCCCAGGAGCGCTACCAGCTGACGGACAACGACTTCGCCGGGCCCTTCCGGCGGGTGACCTCGGTTTACCAATGGGACGCCTCCAAGTCCGAGTTCGTGGACATGGGAGACTATTACCACTAAACATCGGCTGGCAGTTGACAGTTCACAGTTGGCAGCAACTAATTGAAGCTGGATGGCGTAGCTGCCTACGATTCCGGCGCGGCTTCCATAAATGACCTTCAAGATCATTTTTCCCCTCTCGTTACTTTCACTGGCCTTTCTCTGTCCATGCCCCGGTCAAAGTTACAACATTCTTTTTTACTACAACAGCGGCGACGGTACGGATGACGCCCTCTTGGAATGCGTCACCATCCTTCAAAACGCAGGCCACCATGTGACGACCGTGGACGTGGACGGGAAAAACCGGGATCCCCGCGGCGACAATTGGGGCGCCCCCTACGACCAGGTTTGGGACATGCGGTTCGTGGACCGGGATTCCAGGGATTGCGGTAGCGGCCAGACCGCAGCCCCGGATTATTTCGACAGCCGCTGGCGGTCCAAGGCCGTTTCCTTCCTCAACCATTGCGGCAAACTCTTCGTAGCCGCTGAATATTTCCCCTACGCGGACCGGGACGAGGGAATCTACGCCTTCCTTCGGGAGATCCAAGCGGTCAAGCCGGGGTATGATTCTTGTCCTCCGTCCTCCCGGGGAAACAGTAGCACTACCGGAGACGGCTTTTACAAGGTCCGGAACGGCCTGGGACCCCGACGGTTTTATGGAAACATGGTGGGCGGAATCCCCTTGGCCTATTTAACGGGAACCAATTTCGTGGATACCTCGGCGGATTGGGTGAGCGATCAAGTGGATCGGTCCATTGTTTCCGGCTGGGCAGGGAATCAGTTCGGTGGGGCCGTGACGAGCGCTTTGTGCGGCCGGGGCAAGTTTTTCATGGTATGGGACGCCACCATGTGGACCCTTTGGCAGCCGGGGATGTACGGCGCGGAGCAGAAGAGCCCTCCTATTTGGGATGATTCCGCCTGGTCTCCCGGCAACATCCAGTCTTCCGTCTCCGCCACCCGGCATTTGCGGGAGGCCCAAGAGGTGACCCTTGCCTTTTTCCCTGCCGTGGCCCAATGGCTGGGGAAAAGGGATTTTCCCTGCACGGAAGCAGCTTTGCCCGAGATTCCCGCCCCAACGCTGGTTGGAAAAGGAGTGCCCATTTCCACGGTTTTTCCCACCGAGTCCTTGCCCGCCTTGACCCCGACCGGCGGAAGCTTCCTTTCGGTGGGCGCCACCCCCACGGAAACAACCCCCAATTCCCCCGGGGCCCCTTCAAACCTCGTCTTCAGTGATTTTCCCGTCAACCTCTACATGGGCTTCCGGGACGGGGTAGGGGAGTACCAACTCAGTATCTGGAACAACCACGGCCAGTTGATACAAACGATTTTCGATAAAAAGGTCACGACGGAAAAAGAAGCCTGGGCTTCATGGGATGGGATGGAAAGCCCGTCCCTGGAAGCGCCGCCTGGAGTTTATTTTGCCGTTTTGTCCAAGGACGGCCGGTTCTTAAGAAAAATGGTTTTAACGCGAACTAGGCCATAAGATTTTCCCAGCTTTAAGTCCCGGTCATTTCCGACTGCCGTGTTGCATCGGTTTTAGGGGTCTGTTACCATAGCCCCCTTATGGCAACTTCCACGGCAACGCCAGCCCCCTCTCCGGCTGCCCCCCGAAACCATGCCCTTCTTTGGGCCATGGTCATCCTCGTGGCCCTGCTTTTCTTGAGCCTGATCGCGGTGATTTTCGCGGTTCAGCACGCCTTGAACGGCGCGGGCGCTACGTCCCTGATTTCCGACGGCAACGAGATAAGCCTGGTGGAAATCCAAGGTCCCATTTACGAAAGCGACGACCTGGTGCGGCTCATCAAGCGGTTCCGCACCGGTTCCAAAAAGGCCCTGCTGTTGCGCATCGACAGCCCAGGCGGGGTGGTGGCCCCTTCTCAGGAGGTTTACTCCGAGATTTTAAAAGCCAGGCAGGACAAGAAAATCATAGTGGCAAGCATGGGCAGCCTGGCGGCATCGGGAGCCTATTACATTGCTTCCGCGTGCAATAAAATCGTGGCCAACCCGGGTACCTTGACGGGCTCCATTGGGGTCATTTTCGAGCTTCCCGAAGCGGCCGGACTCCTCAAAAAAATTGGAGTGGATTACCAGGTCGTTAAAAGCGGTAAATTCAAGGACACAGGTTCCATCAGCCGACCCTTGACGCCACCGGAAAGGGACTACATCCAGGGCACCATCAACGAGGTTTTCAACCAGTTCTTGGACGCCGTGATTGACGGCCGCCGTAAGGTGCTCCAACAGAAACTCGCCAAAATCCTGGGCAAGAAAGCCTCAGCCGTCAGCGACCAGGAAATCCGCAATTATCTTTTGCCCTATGCGGACGGGCGGGTTTTAACCGGTCAGAAAGCCTATGAACTGGGTTTAGTGGACCAACTGGGGGACTACGAGGACGCCGTCCAATTAACCGCCGACTTGGCCGGAATCAAGGGGGAACCGACTGTGCGTTTGGACCGGCCTTCCCCCATCGAGGAGTTCCTGAAGGACATGACTCCTTTTTCCGCCTTGAGGTCGATGTTCCAGAACGGCTGTTTGTTGGAATACAAGGCCTTTTAAAAACAGTTGTGAGTTTTAAGTGTTGGGTTTTGAATTATTGTAATTTTTGAACCAAGGTTCGAAAATTTTCGTAAACTCAAAATTTAAAATTCATAATTCAAAATTTTTTTGAGGGAGGGCATCGTGGCTGAAACAGCGAATCCGTCCAGTGCGCCGGGGGTTCCACCGCCAGCCCCACCCGCGCCCGCTACGGCTCCACCGACCGCGCCCGCAGCGCCCACGGCGCTCAGCCGGTTCTTCCAGGGTTTTGCCCGGCTTTTCACCTCCACTTTTCTCCTGGTTTTGGGGTTGGGCCTCATCTTCGTGGGAATCCTTATTCGGAAATTTCCTCACCTTGTCCCGGTCTTCTTGAAATCCGCCCTCGACCAAATTTTCCAGCACTTACCTTATTTTCCGGTGGGAGTGGGCCTTTTTTTCCTGGGATGGGCCCGCAGCATGGCCCTGGGCGGATTGATCGCCGATTACCGCAAAAACCGGCGGTTCCCCCACGCCTGGAAGATCCCCCTGGTGGGCTTCCAGGTTTTTTTGTTGGAGGCGGTTTGCTTTATCTACGCCCTGCCGGTGAGCCTGGGATGGTATCTACCGATTGAAAGCCTGATGGCGAAAGTGTGGGTCCTTTTCCTGGGCTTCGTTTACGGTTTATGGTACGTCATTGCCCATTCCGTGAACCGCTTACCCGCCATTGCCCGGCTGCGGATGGCGGTGGTGACCTTGTTTCTCTCGTTTTTCGCCTTTTTCCTTTGGACTGTCCCTCAATGGGTGTTCCCGGCATTGCTGGTGGGGCTGCTGGCCATCTTCGCCCTTATGGCAGCCACCCTTATCCAAGTCAAGGGAGTCGAGCAGAAGGGGTTTTGGCCCCATAAAGTCTTGCTGATCATTTCGGTTATTTTTCTGGCTCACATCAGCTATTACGTCCTGCCTTTCGGCCATCCCACCGCCGACCTGCTGGATTTGAAACTGGCCACCGAGAAGATCCCAGGTGAGGTCCTGAACCTTAATTATTTCGCCGCGGCTGACCACCTGAAAGACGAAATCGCCTTTGCCCAAAATGAAAAAGGGGAATGGAGCCTGGGAATCCTCGCGGCTCGGCTTTCCCGCCAATACCTCTTGAACCCGGATGCGTCGTCCCAGCCCGTGTCCACCACCCTCCTTAAAATCCAGGCCGGGGAGGAGGCTTTCCGGCCCCTGCTCCTGGAAAACGGGAGCCTGGTGTTGGCCGATCTTTCCCGGAACGGGGAGCGGGGGCTTTGGAAGGTGGACGCGGCCACGGGCCGGGCAACGCTTCTGCGGCAGGGAATCGAGCCCATTGAGGACGGGGTCCCCTGGTCGAAAACGCGAGGAGAGTTCCTTTACGTGACCCACCCGGGCGAGAGGTACATCCTGAACGCACTCACTTTGGCCAACGGAAAGTCGAGGATTCTCATGACCTCCGAAAACCCCATCCATAGCCCTTCCTGGGTGAGACCTTTGAATCCGCCGCATAATCCAACGGGGGCCTACCCGGAGCAGCAGGTGTCCTATGCCGACGGGATCCACGGTTTGTTTTACGTCGTGGACGTGAAATCCGGATCCCAAGAGCCCTTGAAGTCCGAGGGAGAGAAATCCCTCGGGGATAAGTTCACCGTCCAAGGGAAGGTAAGGGAAGTCATTCCCGCGCCGGACGGTTTCCGTTACCTTTACCTGAGCCAGGACGGTAACAAAACAATCCTTTGGCTTGTATTAGCCGATGGAACCAAGCGGGACCCTCTTTACCAAACCACCGCAGAGGTTCGGGGCCTGGCTTGGAACCCCAATGGCCAGCAGGTCCTCTTTGAGGAAGTCCGCCCCGGGGGAGCTTCCAGCTGGGATTTAGGTTTCTTCACCACCGTCTCCACCTCCCGGCTTTTGGACGCGAACCTTGGAACCTGCCAATACCTGATCCCGCCTCAAATTTCAACGGGATCGCCGGCCATGGCTTCCGATGGGGTGAAGGTGGCCTTTATCGCCGGAGAGGGTTTGTGGTACCCTTCGCTGGGTCATGGAATCTGGGTGGCGACCCTGCGCTGAGGGGCGGAACGCGGGAAATCCAATGGAGGCGGAGGTCCCCCCACCTCATTTTTAAATCTTGGAGAGAACGATTTGTGGGACCCCAGCGCCCAAAGTGACGCTCCGCCCGGAAAAAGCCTGTGCCTGAACCCGAGGGCCTTCCTTTTTTTCCTGGCCGTCATTCTTTTTATCCCCCTTACGCCGTCCTGGGCCTTGGATTTCGGCCAAAACAAGGTCCGCTATCATACCGACCACCACTGGAAGTACATCGAAACCGAGCATTTCGACGTTTACTATTACGAACGTTGCCAGGCATTGGCCGAAGCCGCCGCCGACATGGCCGAAAGGGCCTTCGTGGGGACCTGCCAGGCCTTTGACTATGTGCCTAAAACCAGGATTCCCCTTTTCCTTTACGCCACCCCCCTGGAGTTTGAGGAAACCAACATCACCCCCGAGATCCTCTCCGAGGGCGTGGGCGGGTTCACCGAAGCGTTCAAGAACCGCATCGTGGTGCCCATGGACGGCTCCTACCACGAGTTCGAGAAGGTCATCCACCACGAGCTGACCCATGCCTTCCAATACGACCTCATTTACGGGGAGGGATGGCGGTCCGTGAACCTCCTAAGGCCCGTCTTCGTGCCAACCTGGATGATGGAAGGGATGGCGGAATGGAACGCCCAACACCTGGACGCCCAGGGGGAAATGGTCTTGAGGGACGCGGTTTTGAACGACTTGGTCATGCCCCTCAAGCTCATGGAATCCTTCGACCATTTTCCCCAGGTTTACACGGCCTACAAAGAATCCCAGAGCGTTTTGGATTACATCACCCAGGTCTATGGGGACGGCAAGGTTGCGCAGCTGTTCAAGCACATGGCGGCCAACCAGTCGCCGGACACGGCCACGAAGTCCGTGCTGGGGGTTTCCCTGGACGATCTTTACAACAACTGGCATTTTTTCATGCGAACCAAAGCCTGGTCCCGCATCAACGGGCTTCCCGCCCCGGAAAAATACGGCGATTCCCTGGAAAAAGGAAGCCCCACGGCGGCCCTCAAGGGAGCCCTTTCCCCGGATGGAAAAACCTTGGCGCTCCTGAAGGGAAGGGAATTATCCCTGATCCGCGTGGCGGACAAGAATAAAACAGTCCTTCTTAACCGTCATTTCCAGACCCAGGGGTCGGGCGTGGCCTGGTCGCCCGACGGAAAGACGCTGGCCTTTTCCGCCGATCGCAACGGAGAGTACCACCTCTACCTTTATGAGATCGCAGGACGCCAGCTGCGTGAATGCCCCATCCAAAACCTTCCGGTTATCGCCTCACCGGCTTGGTCGCCCGACCAAAAATTCATCGTCTTCAGCGGCTTCGACTATGAAACCACCGACTTATACCGCTATGAGGTCGCCACGGGGAAACTGGAACGCCTCACCCATGACCGGGACTATAAAAGCTGGGCCCAATATGGCCCGGACGGTAAATCCCTTTATTTCATCAATGAAGAGGCGGGGCGGCAGGAAATTCTTAGGACCGCCCTCAACGACCAGGGAATTCCCACGGGCGAACCCCAGCCAGTTGGAAGGAATTTAGGGACCCTCACCTCCCTGACGGTGCGCTCCGGCCACCTGACCTTCACCTCGGACTTAAGCCGCCGGATCTTCAACGTCTTCCAAACCGACATGGATGGGGGGCACCTGACCCAGTTGACCAATACTTTCGCCGATGTGGTGAGCGCCTTGCCCGACCCGGAAGGTAAAAAACTTTACGCGGTCTGCTACCAAAAGGGCATGGAAACCCTTTATGCCTTCGACGGGGCCAATTTGGAAGGGCAGGAATGGCCCAATTCCGCCTTTGAGACCATGACCCAGGAATTTTCCTATATTTCCAATTCTTTCCAGGACGCCTCAAAGGTCATCGCATTCCATCCGGTTACGGAAACCGTCCAGGAGGTGGAACTGCCGCCCACCGGGCAGGAACGGGAGGAGCCGGAAATCGTGGCCGTGAAAAAGCCTCCGACCCGTCCCCCCGCGGCAGTGGCTAGCCTGGCCGTGGCCGAGGAGTCCAACATCGTGGAGCTGCAATGGCCCACGACCGGCACCGAGGAGGATTCGGTGGACAACTACCGGGTTTACCGCGCGGCGGCGGCGGGAGCCACCTTCACGTACCTCGGAACGGCTCCCAGCCTCCGGCACGGCATGTACATTGATTACGACGTCCGGATCGGGGGAACCTATTTTTATTACGTCACCGCCGTCAACAAATTGGGGGAAAGCCCCCCTTCCCCCACCGTGGAGGCCCGCCCATCGTTCAAGGTGGTCACCAAGGACTACCAGTTCAGCCTCACCCCCGACCTTCTGCTTTTCCTGGCTGGCTACGACAGCGCCTTCGGCTTCGTGGGCGGGGGGCTGGTGGAAATGAGCGACGAGCTGGGAGACCACCGCCTTGGGATCGAGGGTGACACGGTGCCAGGCGTGGACACGGGAGTGGACGCCAGCTATGAATTCTCCCAATGGCGCACTACCGTCGACCTGAACCTCTTTTATTACCAAAACTATTACAACCTGTACAACCCCCAAACCGGGGTTCTCACGACGGCCTACCACAACAACGCCAACGGCTTCACGCTGAATTTCAGCTATCCCATCGACACCTACACCCGCGTGGAATATGGGGTGGGCACCGAGCGGTTCCTGGGAAGCCCGCTTTACCTGCAGTTTTCCGAGGGCATCTCCAACTACAACCTTAACGAGCAGTGGACCGTGGCCAATTTCTACCGGCTTTCCTTCGTGCAGGACCGGCGCCAGGGCAGCCAATTCTGGCCCAGCAGCGGCTACGGCCTGAATTTCACCCTGCTGCACGCGCTCCCGGTCTTGGATTACAACGCCTCCTTCGCCAACTTACTGTTTGAAACCGACGTTTTCGCCGATTTCAGCTTCCTTAACCATCTGGTCTGGGCCAACCGCGTTATCGCCATGACCTCCCAAGGGCCCAACCCCCAGACTTTCTTCATAGGCGATGACGACGTGGCCAATACCCTGCTGGGAGGCTACTTCACCACTATCCGCGGCTACAACGGCGCCACGTTTTTCGGCAGCGACTTGGGACTTGTGAATTCCGAACTGCGTTATCCCATCGCCACCAACATGAACTTCACCCCCCAGCCCCTTTCCTTCTTGCTCATCAAGGACATAGAGTTGGCGGGGTTCATGGACGCGGGGATTGTTTCCAACCAGATCCAGGACTTGGTTTATTCCCCGGTCCTGGCAAGCCTTGGCACGGGAATCCGCTTTTATACCTTTTTCGACCAAAGGGCACTGGTGATGTTCCGGTTCGACGTGGCCTGGGCCCTCACCCAGTCAAGCCCACCGGAATTCGACTTCAACCTCGCCCCGATGTTTTAAGGTGCGCCTAACAGAAGTACCCAGGGAAACCCCGGCCTTAAAATCCAGTTGGTAGGGAAGGGGAGGGGGGCTATAATAATGCCCGTCTTCGTCCAAGCCTCTCTTTCTGATCATCCTGATAAAGCCTTGCGTTAGAAGCCTTTCAAACCTGATCCATGGGTGGGAGCCGGTTCGTGAAAAAAGCCGCCTTTTTAACCGCCTTTGCGTTCCTTTTGCTGGCCGGCACCCTGGTCGCTCAATCCGAGTCCCGCGATTACATCTCGGACTACGAGATCATGGACTTGGATTTCCTGAGGACCCATTACACAGAAATCGACAATGGCCGCCCCATCCAGGTTGAGGGGACTTTCGATTCCTACAAGTGGCTTCCGCCCTACGACTACAAATCGAGGCTTTCCCGCATCGGGGACAACATCGAGGACTACAACCTGGTCCAAATGACCATTGAGGAAAAGCACGGCTACCATTATTCCTTTCCCATCCTAATTTTCCACACAGCCGCGGGAGACCTGCACCAATTGGACCAATTGTCCAAGGGCCTGAAGGTGGTCATTTATGGCCGGTTTTATAACCTGATGGAGTCGGAATACGCCATCGCGGTGGACGTAATCGAGCTGGCACAAGTGTCCTCGCACGTGGATCCAGTGGGAACGCCGGTCTGGAAAACCGGGGGACATGACACCGTCCTCTTATTAGACGGCCGCATCTCACCCACGCCCACCCCCAGCCCCACCGTGACTCCCACGCCGCAGCCCAGTCTTTTGCAAAAGATCGGCAACCTAGTCAACCCCAAGGAAACGGTGACCCCGAGCACTACAAGCACCCCTGGAACCTGACCCTAAAAGGGGTGGTTTCGTGAAAAAACGCATCCTCATCACCACCGAGATCCCCGAGGTCGCCTACCAACGCCTTTCCCCCAAATACCAAGTCGACCGGAACAAGACCCGCCTCACGGAAAGCCAGCTTCGCTCCAGGGTCGGCCCTTACGAGGCCCTACTTATCCTGGCCGACCCCATCACCCGGGAAGTGATCCAAGCCGCTCCACTGCTGCGTTGCATCGCCAACTATACCGTCGGGTTCGACAACGTTGATCTGCAAGCGGCCAAGGAAAGGCGTATCTGGGTCACCAATACTCCAGAGGTCCTGACGGAGGCCACTGCCGACCTCACATGGTCCCTCATTCTTTCCTGTGCCCGCAGGATGCCGGAGGGCGAAAGGATGGTTCGGAAAGGAAAATTCAAGGGCGTCCACGCCCTCATGCTCCTGGGTGCCGACCTTCAGGGAAAGACTATGGGCATCTACGGTTTCGGGCGCATTGGGCAGGCCGTGGCCCGCCGGGGAAGGGGCTGGGACATGAAGGTGCTCTATTACCAAAGACACCGGGAACCACCAGCCGTTGAACGGAGATATAATGCCCATTACGTGCCTTTTGAAAGGCTTTTGCGCGAATCCGACATCCTCAGCATCCATTCGCCCCTAACTCAGGAGACGCGCCACCGGTTCACGCGCAAGGAATTCCGAAAAATGAAGCCCACGGCCATTTTCATCAATGCTGGCCGTGGTCTGATCCACCGGGAAAAGGACCTAGTCCAAGCCTTGCGAAAAAAATGGATATTCTCGGCTGGATTGGACGTTTATGAATTCGAGCCCAAAGTGGCCCCTGAGCTCCTGCGCCTTGAAAATTGCACTTTGCTGCCCCACCTTGGGAGCGCCACCGTTGAAACCCGCAATGCCATGGCCTGTTTAGCTGCTGAAAACATTGATCTAGTCTTGTCAGGACGAAAGCCCAAGACCCCAGTTTTCGACATTTAAATAAAAATCTCATGATTTAAAGTAATACTTTTAAAATAGTCATAAAACTAATGATTTAAATGGAGTTTTAGCTTGGATCTGCCGATTCTTCGATCCAAAGTCCTTGGCAGCGGAAAACCCTTAGTGCTTTTGCACGCCTTTCCGCTGTCCCACCAAATCTGGAAAAACATGGAGCCCCCCAAGGGATATTCGTTGATTTTGCCGGATTTTCCCGGATTTGGAGATTCACCCTTGGCACCCGAAGGGCTGACGCTGGAAGCGGCGGCCCAAGGCCTCGAAGGACATTTGCGGGAACTTCAACTCAAGGGACCCGTGGTCTTGGGCGGCATTTCCATGGGCGGCTACTGGGCCATGGAGTTCCTGAGGCAATTTCCGGCCCAAGTGAACAAAGTCTTGTTCATCTCCACTCGGTCCGGCGTGGACAAGCCCGAGGCCAGGGAAAACCGCCTCAAGATGGCAGAAAAGGTGCTCAGGGAAGGCACGGAGTTCATGGTGGACGCCATGGTCCCAGGTCTGCTTGGCAAAACAACTTTGTCGCATAAACCGGAAGTTGCGGACCAGGTCGGCCGATGGATAAGGGCCACCCACCCCGGGGCCGTGGCTTTGGCCCAGCGGGCCATGGCGGTCCGGCGCGACCAAGCAAGCCTTTTGCCGGCCTTAAGGGTGCCTACGCTTATACTGGCCGGCCGGGAGGATGCTTTGATTCCGGTTTCCGAGTCCGAGGCAATGGCCCAGGCCGTCCGGGTCAGCCAATTGGAGGTCTTGGAGGGTGCCGGACACTTGCTTCCGCTGGAGGATCCCATCTCATTCCAAAAAATCCTGGACCACTTCCTGTCCAAGACACTTTAAAATAAGGCGCCTTTCGTCAGAATACTTGGGTCTATCGTGCGGCATAATCGTTGAAAAAAACCGCCTTCAAATGCAAAATCGATGATAACCGGTGCCTTTCTAAAGGGATATGCAACCGCCAGATAAAATTTGAAAACACCTTTCACATCATCTTTTAAACTTCTATAATTTTAGTTATAATAGTTTTGCGAGGCTCTGTGGCTCGAATCGAACCCGAAAAAATCTTCCAGCGCCCTGATGATCTTCAAGTGGTTCAACCCTATTCAGGATTTCTCGACCTGTGCAAATCACGTCATACCAAATCCAATTACCACCAGGATTTGCGGGTCCTCAAACAGTTCCTAGATGCTTCACATTTGAACCCGGCTTTGGTCCAACCCATGGATCTAGCCCGTTTCGCAGGCCAATTGTCCAAACCCGGCCGAACTCCCGCTGGAAAACCTCGTTCAGCCTATTCCACAAGGTCTATGAAGCGCATCCTGGCTTCCACTCGATCCTTTTACCGTTATCTGGCTTCCATTCAGCTTATTACCACCGACCCTACTGCGATCTTCCATACCCTGACGATCCGCAGTCCACAGCGCAACCCACACCCTTTGCCACCCAAGGACCGAGACGCCTTGGTAAAAGGCCTCCAAACAGGGGATTTAGAGGGTCAAAAAATAAGCCTGACCGTCCTGCTAGGCTACCATTGTGGCTTGCGGGTTTCGGAAATCGCCCACCTGCGCGTGAGGGATTTGGACCTTAACCAATCCTTGGTCACGGTCATTGGTAAAGGCGACAAAGAACGCAACGTACCTATAACAGAAACCTTGAAGAATTTTCTAAAACTCTATTTGGTGCCCAGTCCGGACAAACCTCTCAGCCCTTATCTTTTTCCAAGCCCTCGCAGTTCCAACAAGCCCATTCATCCGCATTTCCTCGAGATTTGGGTCAAGAAAGCCGCCCATTGGGCCCATCTGGAAAATCCAGACGAGCTGACCGTACACGTATTACGGCATTCCTTCGGCACCCAATTGGCTGAATCGGGTGCCAGCGTCTATGAAATCCGCGACCTGATGGGCCATTCCAGCATTATGGTCAGTGAAAACTACGTAAAGCTGGCCTCCACCAAGGCCCGGTCCGCCCATCAGAGGGCATTTGGAGACAGTGGTAAGGTTCATCACCTGAGATTGGAGGACTATTCCTGGAGTTCCCTACTCCTCAAACGCCACCGATCCTTGAACCGGTAGGCGGCTGTGGGATAGCCGATATGAACTAATCGTGGGGCACCTATCCGGCTTTTAGGTCCACCGAGAGGTTCTTAAGTTTAGGTTTACAAAGACTAATTCGCATTGAAAATAAAGCCCAAAGTTGGTTTTTGCCTTGGGTTAAATTCAAAAAGACCAAAATGGGTCGATTTTGCATTTGATGGGCGTTTTTTTAAAAGATTTTTTAACGTCAGCGGACTTAGTACTTTGTGTGTGGGTGGCTAAAATAGGTTGGGAATAGCCTTGGAAATGCTTTTTTGGAAACGTTCACGAAGCCATTCGGAAGTGTCCCGATATAACCCAAGTCGAATGGGATGGAGTGTCCCGGCCGGTTTTAAGCAAAACAAGTGTGTTTTAGGCTGAAAAACCTACAATTTTAAACCTTAAAGTGTTCAAGTGTAAGCTCCAAAACTATTCTTTAACCCATCAAGTTTCACTTGAGGCAATTGAAATGCGTTTTTCCAGTCGTACTCCTGCGGATTTAACCCCAAACCCTATATCTAAAGCCATTCAGAAGGCTGTTAGAGGCGGGATTATCGACCTCACCGAGTCCAATCCCACCCGGTGCGGTTTTCATTA
>JASHQZ010000186.1 GCA_030038835.1 candidate division FCPU426 bacterium | reverse complement strand
TTTGCCGTCGGCCAAAAAATGATACTCGGAATAATCGTCGAGGACCTGGACGTAACAGCCATTGACTTCGGGATTGCCGGAAGGGGCGTCCACAGCTTGTCCGCGAGGGGGTAAAACGCCGTAAACGAATGCCCCCAGCAAAAAATAAGGAAGGAGGGTGTTCCGGGAAATAGGGTTTTTCATTTTTCCGCGCATAGGCGGGTATTTATACTCTGAAGAATTTCAAAAGAAAAGATTCATCGGCCAATGCCATGGTTCTAAAAACCTTGTTTTCACACCGCGGGGCAAACCTTCCAAAATCTTAATACGATATTAACGGGTCTTTCATTTAAGATTCGTTCCTCGAGGGAGCGCCAACTATGGAAGGAAAAGGATCCGAGCCCCGGTCGTCTCTTGAGTCGCGCCAGGAAGAAATCCGCCGGTTGGCCGAAAAATACTATCAAAAACGGATTGCGGCCAACGAACCGGGGGACGCCCAATCCGACTGGGCCCAGGCGGAAGGGGCCGTCCGCCGAAAAATCTTCTTCAGGGAATTTTTAATCCCTGGGGGGGTGGTGCTGGTCCTGGTCTTGGCCGTTCTTTTAACGAAAGCCATTAAAGCCCATCAAGTTCAAAGAACCCAAGACCAGCAAAAAAAAATAGCTTACGAAAGCCTTTCGGCGGCGGCCGACCAGCTTTTATCGCCCTTCGTTTCCCTTTGCGAGGTTGCGGAAAAGGGACATCTGGTGGAGTCGCTCGAGGATTCGGACAGCATCGGTAAAAAGGCAAGCGGGCAAAACCGGTTTTGGATGGAAAACAACGGCATCAAACTAAAGGACCCGGAATTCATCAGTTTCCTTTGCGGGCTTAACGACAAGGGAAAAGCCGGCGACCCCGCCGCTAATCGGGAGATGCTTGAAACGCAAGCGGCCGTTCGCGAAGGTTGTAAAAATTTGATGGCCGTGGAGGAACAATACCGGAGCTTCCTCGCCCAGGATGATATCGATTTCATCGATCAACTTTCCAAAAACGGTTTCCTCATGGACGTCCTTCATGAGACCCGGCAACCGGACGGGAGCCTCTACCGGATCAAGGGATTCAAGTTTTTTCCCGAATATTGCCAGGACCCCGTTAAATTCAACGCGGAACTGGTGGAATATGAAGACGTCATCGACATCGCCCAAATATTGGACTTTAGGTCGAAAAAGATAGCCGATTCCATCCAAACCTAGCCCCATCGGACCGGAGCTTTTGAACATGTCCAATAAAAGATTCTATTTTTATTTAACCTTCGTGGTTGCCCTGGGCGCCCTGTTCTTTATTTGGTTTTACTTGCAAAGGTACGGGCGCTTCATGGAAAGGGGGGCCGTCGACCCTTGGCAAATGATCCGGCACGTCCTGCCTTTCTGCGGGCTTGCGAATTTGGCCGTCTATGTTCTCTCCTTGCTTCACCTCCAGGTGCTTCTCATGGTTTTGGGAAAGGATTTAAAGGAAAGGCAGCTCCAGGCGGCCAGGGGCGGGACCCTCTTGTTCGCCCTGCTGGTGGAAACGGCCTTCCTGGTCCAAATTCCCCGGATGGGGCCCGACTTAATGGTGGGGGTGGCTTATACCCTCCCCCCTTTGGCGGTCTTGGTTTTTCTCGTCGTCCTGCTGGCGGCCAAGGCCTTGGGTTCAAGCCGTTTCGACCCCGAAAGGCTCAAATAGGGATCAGGATCCGTCGGATTTAGGTGACGAAGCCTTGGGTTCCTCCGCGCATTTCAAGCGGTAACCCACTCCTTGTTCGGTGAGGATGTACTTGGGGCGGGCCGGCCGGGCCTCGATCTTATGCCTTAGTTGGTGGATATAGAGCCTCAAGGATGCCCCTTGTTCAACGCTGTTGGGCCCCCGTATCTCCTGGAGGATTTGCTTTTGCGTCACCACTTTGCCCGCGTTTCGGACCAATAGGACCAGCACATCGTACTCGTTCGGGGTTAAATGTATCTTCTCTCCCCGGACGGTCACCCGCCGGGCCGAAAGGTCCACCTTGAAATCGGGCGTCTCGAAGACCGCCTCTTCCCCGCCCCGCATGAGCCGCGCCAAGTGCCTCAAGGACACCCGCACCCGCGCCATCAGTTCCTCGACGTCAAAAGGCTTGGCCAGGTAGTCATCCGCCCCGGCGTCCAACCCCTGGACCTTTTCTTTGTCCTCCCCCCTGGCGGTGAGGATGATGATGGGCGCGGAAGTCCATTCCCTCAGGCGCCTCAGGACGACCAAACCGTCCAGGTCGGGAAGGCCCAGGTCCAAAAGGATGATGTCCGGCTTGTGGGAGGAAGCCAGGGCCAGGCCCTCCACGGCGGTTGCCGCCTCCAGCACCCGGAAGTCGTGGCTTTCCAGGTAGGGCTTGAGGAAACGCCGGATCGGCTGTTCATCCTCGATTATGAGGATCACGTTCTTATTTTGCATTTTACAAATGCTAGGGCAAGGTCCCGTTAAAATTCCGTTCGATGAGGCCGGGCAAGCGTTTTTAAAACGTTTTGTTTGCCGGTCGGAGGGTTAACATTTATGAATTTGGATTAACTTCCGAGAGGCCTTCGTTGGAAGCTAAAGACACAGGATGGGACCCGGGATGGGCTTTAAGCGAAAGGAGGGAGGAACTGGACATCAAGGGAACTGCAAAAAGCCCCATTTTCAAATCGCCGCTTGGCCTTTTTCCCCGGTGCGGATGCGGATAACCTCCTCGACCGGGTAGAGGAAAATTTTCCCGTCCCCGATTTCCCCTTGGCGGACGGCCTTGATGATGGTCTGGACGGTCTTATCCACCATGTTGTTTTCCACGATCATGGAAATCACCAATTTGGGCAGGAGGCCTTCCACGCTTTGGCTGCGGTAGACCTGGGTATCCCCCTTTTGGGTGCCATGGCCCTGGGCTTCCGTCACCGTCACCCCGGAGTACCCGATTTCTTTCAGGCTTTGCAATACGGCTTTAAGGGCGTTGGGTCTCACGATGGCTTCGATCTTTTTCATCGGCAAAATCTCCTTGGTTTTCGCCAGCCGAAATTCCTTAGCCCGTGTTCCGCGCCTTCAGGGTGTTCTTCCCCGTGGAAAGGGCCTTCTCCCCTTTTTCCCCCGTCCGGATGCGGATGGCGTCCATGATATCCGAAATGAAAATCTTTCCGTCGCCGATTTCACCGGTCCGGGCACCGGAAATAATGGCTTTGATGACCTTTTCCTGGTCTTGATCCGCCACGACGATTTCGATTTTGGTTTTGGGGAGGAAGTTGACGCGGAAATTGGAGGGCCAGTCCGAATGGAGCCCCTTTTGGGCCCCGTGGCCTTCCATTTCAGTGACCATCATTCCCGGATAGCCGATTTTCCGGAGTTGAAGCTGGACATCCTGTAACTTCTCGGGGCGGATAATGGCCTCGATTTTCAACATAAGAACTCCCGTCGGCGGTCGGCAGTCCGCAGTTCACAGTTTTGTTAAGGCTTTAAAGGCCCTGCCTAGCTGTCGACTGTGGACGGTCGGCTGTCAACTGCCGTTACAGCGCTGAGAGGGTCCGGCTTTCCTGCTCGACCACCTTTTCGCCCGATTCGCCGCTGCTGATGCGGTAGGCTTCCGCGATGTCATAGACGAAGATCTTCCCGTCCCCCACCTGGCCCGTTTGGGCGCTTTCCATGACGGCCTTGATGATCTTGTTTTTTTCGCGGTCGGGGCAGACGATTTCCAGCTTGACCTTGGGCAGCAATTCCACCTTATATTGGCGGCCGCGCCACTGTTGGGTCACGCCCTTTTGCAGGCCGTGCCCCTCCACTTCGGTGACGGTCACTCCGCCGTAACCGGCCTCTTTCAGGGCGTCCTTGACGTCCTCAAATTTGTCCGGCCGGATAATGGCTTCGATCTTTTTCATTTCAACTCCTCCTTAAAATTCCCGTTCAAACAAGAAAGGGGCGGCATGAATGGCCCGCCCCTTGGAATTTTGTTCAGACCTCCGACTCAGTACATATAGGGTTCGTATTTCTTCAAATCCGCTTCCACGGTGTCTTTGAGCCCGGCCCAGGAAAGCATGATCCTTTTGCCGTTGGACAAGGTGATCTCGGACTCGTGCTTGGAGTTCAGGATCACGTTCGTCATGACGGGGCAATGGGTGTACCAAACGCCTGTTCCCATCACAATGCCCGTGGTGGTGGTGCGCAGGGCCCCCTTATGCCAGGGTGTCGGTTCCAGGACCTGGGGGGCCGTAGCCAGCGCTCCCTCCGGGTAAGTCAATACGGGGTGGTTGCCGGCGAAAC
>JASHQZ010000185.1 GCA_030038835.1 candidate division FCPU426 bacterium | reverse complement strand
TAAAAATTGTTGCCGGCGTTGTAGTAGGGCGTGGCCTGGTCTTGCGCCCAAGAAAAACCTGCCCAGCCAAGTAGTAGGACCGACAAAGCCACAACGAGCCTTGTTTGTTTCATGATTTTGTCCCTTTCAAATATTTAGAGGCTTCAATCAAAGCCCTTCAAAACCGGCTACAACCGCGGATTTAAATTTTTTATTGGATGGGGCCCGTCGGCAAACGAGCTGGGGAAAAACAAAATGATTATAACAACAACATTGGGGCTTCAATGTAAATTTAAAATTGAAGGTTACTTGGGTGGGGGAAGCGTGGAACCGGGTGGTGGAAGGGCGGGAAGTCCGGAGGGAAGGGCCTGGGAAACAACGGTAGGGGTGGGCGCAGGTACCGTCGATGTCCCTACCTTGGCCCTTAAAAATTGGACGAATTTGATCAGCTCACTGTTATCCGGATCCATCTTCAGGGCCTTCTCGTAATTCTTGAGGGATTCCTTGTACTTCTTTTGGTAATAGTAACAGTTCCCCAAACCCACATAGGCCTGCCAGCAGTCCGAATTGTCGTCAATGGCCGAATTGTAGTACTCGATGGCCAGGTCGTATTTTTCGCCGTCCAAGGCCCTGTTCCCCTCTTCGACATATTGGGGGTAATGGTCGTTTTGGGGCGATGCGACGGCTGTTATAGCGGGTAAAAGAAAAATTCCGGCAGCGAGGATATTGAGTTTTTTCATGCTTTTATACCGCTTCCCCCAGATAGGCCTGCTGGACCTTGGGGTCTTCCAAGACCTTGGAAGCTTCCCCCTCTAGGATGATATCACCTGTTTCAAGCACGTAAGCGTAGGAGGAGGCTTCCAGGGCCAGTTGGGCGTTTTGCTCCACGAGAAGGACCGTTGTCCCTTCCCGGTTGATTTTTTCGATGGTTTCGAAAATCAATTCAATGACTTGGGGCGCCAGCCCCAGGGAAGGCTCGTCCAAAAGTAAAAGCTGGGGCCTGGCCATGAGCGCGCGGCCGATGGCCAGCATTTGCTGTTCCCCGCCCGAAAGGGTCCCGGCGGCCTGTTTGGACCTTTCCTTAAGCCGGGGAAAAAGGGAATAAACGCGCTCCAAATCCTTCTTGATTTCCGCTTGGTCGTGGCGCACGTAAGCGCCCAAATCCAGGTTCTCTTCCACCGTGAGGTTGGGAAATACACCCCGGCCCTCCGGGCACTGGACGATTCCCCTTTGGACCAAAAGGTGGGGCGCCCAGCGGGTGATCGGTTGTCCATTAAAAAGGACCTCGCCGCTTTTAGGTTGTTTAACGCCTGAAATGGAGCGCAAAACCGTGGACTTCCCCGCCCCATTGGCGCCGATAAGACACACAATGGAACCCTTGGGCACCTGGAGGCTGATGCTGCGCAAAGCCTGGATGGAATCATAAAAAACGGATAGGTTTTTGATTTCTAAAAGGGCCGGATTCATTTTTTCTTTTTCATCCCCAAATAAGCCTCAATCACCTTCGGATCTTCCTGAATTTCCTTGGGAGTTCCTTCGGCGATTTTGACGCCGTGGTCCATAACATAAATCTTCTCGCAAATGCCCATGACCACTTTCATGTCATGCTCGATCAAGAGCACCGAAAGGTTGAATTCCTTGCGGATTCGTCGGATAACCTGCATAAGCCATTGGGATTCCTGGGGGTTCATGCCGGCCGCCGGTTCGTCCAGGAGGAGGATTTGGGCGCCCGTAGCCAGGGCCCGGGCGATCTCCAATTTTTTCTGGTCCCCATAAGGCAGGGCCCCGGCCAGGGCTCCGCTTCGGTGGGTCAGCTCCAGCATCTCCATCAACCGGTCCGTTTCATCGTCAAAGGCCCTTTCCACGTCCTTGAACCGCCGGCTCCGGACTAGGGCCGCGCCGATGCCATAGGGGCGGGCATGGTGGAACGCCACCTTAATGTTGGTTTCTACCGGGAGTTCCTTGAAAAGGCGGATATTCTGGAAGGTCCTCACCAGGCCCCGTCGGGTGACCTGGTGGGGTTTGAGCCCTAAGACGGGCTTCCCGAACACCCGCACGTCCCCCTCTTGGGGCCGGTAGATGCCGGAAAGGATGTTGAAGACCGTGGTCTTGCCCGCGCCGTTGGGGCCGATGAGACCCGCCAGTTCTCCCTCGTGGAGCACCATGGAAAAGTTATCCACCGCCACCAGGCCGCCAAAGGACAAGGTGACTTTCTCCACGCCCAGGACCGCCGGTTTTTCCTCGGGATGCTTCACCGTTTCTCCTTCAGCTTCCACAGCCGATTAGTTTAACCCAGTTTGTCAGGCAGAAAATTCAAAATCCATTGGGAAGCACCGTGATACAATCCTGCCCCATGGATCTACTGATTTTTGATTTTGACGGCCTTATTTTGGATACCGAAAGCGCCGCCTACCAGAACTGGACGGAAATTTACCTTTCCCACGGCGCGGAATTGCCGATCGCCGTCTGGGGCCAGTGCATCGGCACCTCCCACCACGCCTTCAACGTTTACGACTACCTGGAAAAACAGGTGGGCCGGCCTTTGGACCGAGCCGAATTAAAGCGCATTTTCCGTAAAAGGGAACAGGAGCTTCTGACAGGGCTAAAACCCCGCCCGGGGGTCTTGGAATACCTGGAAGAGGCCCGGAAACTGAAAATCGCCCTGGCCCTGGCCTCCAGCTCGGACCAAAATTGGGTCATGGGCCACTTGTCCCGGTTGGGCCTGGCCGAGTGGTTTCATTCCATCCGCACGGCGGACGACGTAGCCAACGTCAAACCCCATCCCGAGCTTTACGACCTCACGCTAACCTTTATGGGCGTTTCCCCGGAGAAGGCTATGGCCTTCGAGGATTCCCCCAACGGCATCAAGGCCGCCCGGGCGGCCGGGGTCTATTGCGTGGCCGTTCCAAATCCCGTGACGCGTCAGTTGGATTTGAGCCATGCCGATGACCGGATCGAATCCATGGCGGACTTGAGCCTACGGGAACTGCTTCACCGCATCGAAACGGAGAAAGGCGGCTCACAGGCGACAGCTCGCGGCTCACGGCAAGGTTAAGGCCGCGCGTGTTCAAGCTGTTCCTGGGGCTGTCAGCTGGGGCCGTGAACTACCGTTCAGCGATGAGGATGTTGGTCATTCCCAGCGGGTGGTTGAAATCCAGTAGCTTCGCCAGGGGCAGCAAAAAAACCGGAGTCTTGTTGGGCACGGTGGTTCCGTGGGAAAAAGCCGCTGTTACCCGCAGGCCCGCCACGGTCATTTTTCCCTTCAAGAAATCCAGCGAAAACTCCATGGCTTTCCGTTCTTCGGGGACCAAGGTTGAGAAGAGAAACATCAGGGGATTGTTCCGGTTGGGTTCCAGGACGACGACATACTTCCTCGAAACCCGCTTCATTTCCTTGAGGACCCGCTCCATGTTTTCAACGTGGTGAAGCAGCGCGTGGCAGAAGACCACGTCAAAGGCGAAATCCTGGAAGCAAAGTCGCCCCGCGTCCATGAGCAATTTCCGGGGAAGGGGGTTCTGGGCCAGCATCTTTTCCGAAAAATCCACCCCCACCGTGTCGCAGATTTGGCTGAACGGCTTGGAGAAAAACCCGTTCCCGCAGCCTACGTCCAAGAGGCGGGTGCCAGTGCCCAAGGACACGTAACGGCGGATTTTTTCGATCTTGGACGCTGCGTATTGGCGGACCACCGGGTGGTCCGGCGAACGGCGCTCATCCAAGGCTTTTCGTTCCCAATATTCTTTTTGGAACAAGGCGACTCCTATCCTTTTTATCTTTCGCCGATTTAATTTTTAGTTCCCAACCCCAACTGCTGCAGCGAAAAAGGCCTCGTATAAGGTCCTCGGTCTTCGGCTTTCCACCAATTCCCGGTCTCGGCTTTTTCAGTGAACGTGGTGAAGCGATAATCGTAAACCTCCGCGCGGATGAACTGGGGGGGCCTGCCCGGGAAGGGATTGTATCCCATAAGTCCCAACACGTCCTGCGAACCCTGCAAAAGCCTGACCAGGAAGTTTCCGAACCAGGGGTTCTGCTGGAGGCTGCCCAAGGCCGCGAACCACATTTGCCAATCGAGCCTCGGCTGGTAAGGGGCGACGTAGCCGGGGGACTTTTTTAAGTCCCCCGGTTTCCATTTGAATCCGTAAGCCTTCCATTGAACCCCGTCGTCGCTGCCTTCCACGGCAATCTCCGGCCGGGTAGTGGTCATGACCGCGAACAAGCCGTAGGAATTGAACGAGCGGAGGGGATCCAGGGCCTGGTAAATCCCCGTCATCCAAGAAGGCCAAGGCGCGCGGAAACCCATGGTATAGGTCATTTGGAACACCGTCATATAAATCGCCAAAGCCGCGAAGGTCCCGATCACCCAGGAGGGCCACCGCCCCACCGGGGCCTTCCCGTGGGCCCTTGCGGATTTGCCTTCCCACCAATTTTTGAACCAACCGGGCCAGGCTGCGTCTTCCAAGGCGAAAAGGCATAGACCCAGGGTGAGCAGGTTGAAAAAGCAATAATTACCTGTCAGCAGGATGAGGATTTGGAGCGACACCAAGAGCAGGAAGGCCGCGGGCCGCAGCCGCCGGGGGCCAAAAATGAGGAAAGGCACGATCAATTCCACCCCGAACATATAAAGGCAGGAAAACTTTTGGAACCAGTCCGGAAGCTGGTTCATGAACCAGGCCAGGGGGGTGGGAAGGGGCTGGGTTTGGTAATGGTATTCCAGGGCTGTGAGATTCCTCCACGCGGTGTCGCCGCTGGAGAGCTTGCACACTCCCGAGCTGAACATCAGCCGGAACAACAGCCATTGCAAGAGGAAAAGGACAGCGCGGGGCATGGGCCGGCGGCCATCCCCCCGTTGGAACCGCAATTGGAGGGGTGCGGCGAAGAGGGCCAAAAGTCCGGCCTCCAAAAGCAGGTTATCCCATTGGAAGGACAAAAAGTCCCCACCGACTGAAACCAGCGACAGGTAAAAAAACCAAAGCAAGGCCAGGCACAAGGCCGGAGCAAGGCCGAAAAACAGGAGAAGGGACAGGGCCGCTCCCCCCGCGCAGAGGAAATGGAGGAAGCCGTTTCCGGCATCCGCCCAACAAAGGGAAGGAAAGAACCAAAAAGCGGATGGCCCCAACTGTTCCCGGGCCGCGCCCAGGAAGGAGGCCGCGGGGAGGATGCCCTTCTCGCCGATCAAGCCGTCCACTTGCGGCCAGAGGGAGCCAAAGGCCGTTAGGTAGGCCAAAGCCAAAATTTTTAGGAAAAGCCACCTGGAAAAAAAATATTGGGGTTCTTCATCCGCCGAGGAAAGGCCGCAAGAGTCGGCTGAGGAAAAAAACTGGCGGTGGGAAGCCACGAAAGCGTAAGCCCACTCGGAAACCAGGGCGAAACCCGGGAAGTGGCCGTAAATCCATGCCAGCCATTTCAAGGTCCCAACCGGGGCCAGCCCCTCAAAAACCGCCTGGGCGCCTTGGAAAACCCTCCCGTCGGGGAGGATCAGCTGGACCGCCTTCTTGAAATCCGCCAGGGGGATTTCCGGGTAGTCCTCCGAAACTTTTTGGTAGGGCTCATAGTCCACCCGGTCCCCGGTGAGGTGGCGCCACCGGCCGATCCACTTGCGGCAGAAGCCGCAATCGCCGTCGTAAACCATCAAGGGGCGGGGGGGAGGCTTGCGGACCGGTGGGTGGGCGGAGGAAACCATTAGTTTATTCTGATGTGGCAATGGCTATTTTTCCACTCTCAAAAAAGGTAGATAGTTCCTCAACCTGCCGCCATTCCGAAAAGGGGAACCGTTAAGCTCGGTTTGCGGCAAGATTGTGGCGTGTCGGCCTTGGGCCGACCAGAATCTCAGGTTTTGCCGTTAACTTCCCATGACCCCCATCATTGTTTTAATTTCCGGCCCAATTCAACCCATTCATGGGATTCATCCAGGGTGGCGAAACGTTCGGCGCTACCTTGATAAAGATGGGTGAGGTGGGGTTGTTTGGGGGTCTTGAGCCAAAATCGGGCCAGGACTTCCAAGGCCCTCAAGGTTTGTCCCCTATCTCCCCGTTTGGCCACTTCCTCAAATAAGGGTTCCGCCGCCTTCGGATTCCCGGCCCGCAGGCCGACTTCCCCCATTCGGATCAAAAAGCCAGGCTCCAAATCACCCAGCGGTTCGTTCTTAAGGATTTCATCCGACACCGCCTGGGCCTGGGGGTATTTCCCGGCCGCCTCCATGCCTTCAAATTCGGCGTGGAGTTTTCGCCGGTATTCCAAAAGATCATCCCGGTTGTGGACTGCCACGGTCCCCAGGCCTTCGGCGGCTTGGGAAAGGAGGGGTTTGAACTTCTCTCCGATTTCTTCGGCCGAATAGGGGCCCAAAATCCGTCGGTAGAGGGTTAATGCCTCACCCGGCCTTTGGTGGCCAAGGTAATAACGGAGAACCCATTGGTATTGCTCCAGGGCTTCCGTCCTTTTCTCGGCGTCCTTGCGGACTCCCCGGTTGCTTTGGCCGAACAGGCTCTCTGCCAGCCCCCGGTGGGCCTCCCCATCGTCCGGATGGTCCCTTAACAATTCCCGGAAAAGATTTTCGGCGATGTTGAAATCGCCCTGACCCAGGGCCTTTTGGGCCGTTTCCCCCAGGATCTCCTTTTGGGATTTCCTGCGGAACCCTTTCCATTTGGAAATTTCGCCCCACTCGGGAAAAACCTCGAATGACCTCAGCCAAATGAAGAAGCAGACCACCATGACCACGTTCAACAAACCCACAAAAACCAGCAGCGCTGGGTCCACCGAAAAATAGTGGTAAGCCAGGAACAGCCACAAGGCCACAAAGCCGAGCCATGTCCCGGCGACCATTAAAAAACCGCTGTACTTTCTCATGCGCCCCTCTGCGGATTCAGGGGATTCCCCCTATTCTCCTTGAAACCCACGCGGGGCCAAAAGAGAAAACCTGCAAGTTGTGGCGATGGGCGTAAGGACGCCGTACGGCTGGCCCGGCGCGCCTTGGTGGTTGGAGGCGTCCAATGCGGATTGGGACCTTACTGGTTGGTCGGGGTTTCCTCGGGGGTGGGAGTGGGGGTGGGCAGGGACTTCACGTAATACTTGTCGAAGGTTTTGACCGACTTGTCGTCCCTGCAGCCCATGCAGTCGTCCACCACCTTGGCCTTTTCGGTGTCGAAAAGCACAGAATCGTTTTGGTAGAAAAAGTTGTCGTTGATCTTGTCCCTGCTCTTGCCACAAGTGCTGATCAGGCGGAAAAAGGCCAAATTCGGCTCGGTCCATTTCTCCAGCTTCACCACCGGTTCCTGGCAGTCCCAGCCCTGGGTTTTGGCCACCAGGTATTGCTCCAAGTCCGCGGTGATGTCCGCGGTTTTTCCCGTGTTCACGTCCACGTAATAGGTCTTCCAGATTCCAGGGATGGTCTCCAAGTGGATGAAGGCCTTGAGGCTGTCCGGCGACCAGTCGAAATGGATGGAGGAGGGCTCGGTGGGGCTGGTTTCGTCCCAATGCAGCTTGAAGGTGCCCGTTTCGGTTTCCTGGATGAGCGGGCTGCCCACGTCCATGATCCAAAAATGGTGGCCCGGCCTTTTGACGTTCACCAGGCTCATGGGATAGCGGAAAAAGATCCGGTCCCCGATGCGGCGGTCGATGACCTGTTCCACGTAGATCCGGTAACGGTCATTGGGGGAGGTGGAAAGGTAGACCTCCTGGCCCGCGTAAGCCATGCCTTGGAACGTCGCGCAAAACAAGAAAAGGCCCAAGAAACCCTTCAGGGATTTTCTCATTTCTTTCCTTTCCATGGGTTTTGAAGGAACTCTGGCTGGGCCCCGACCGGGATGGGTTCAACCACTCCCACAGGCTTAGGCTAGCCCATCATTTTTACCGCACCCGAGGTGTCGGTGTCCACTTGTAAAAACATTCGAATGGAAAAACAAAAAGCCCGGATGGTTTCAATCCGGGCTTTTCGTTAAGGTTTTTCTTATCGATTCAAGATGGTTTCCGAAGAATCCTTCGCCGGCCCTCAAGGCCCAAAGACTTGAATTTCACTGTTGCCAATGTCGCCCACAATAATATTCTGAACGGGATTGCCGTAAAGGATGACGCAAGAGGGTGAAAAATTTAGATATTCGTGAGACGGTGGGCTTCCACCCGCAGGGATGGTCCAAGCCCTTAAAAGCACCCCTGTGGAAGTATATTCCTCCACCTCGTTGTTCCCTGCATCCGCCACGTAAACACAAGGGCCCGTGACGCCATTGCAGCTTGCGCTTTGATCCACGGCCAAACCATGCACAGCGCAATTGGGAACCGTCGTAAAGGAACCCAGGAAAGTCGCCCCGCCACTCCCCAAAGTCCCTATCGTTGCGAATTCGTAAATTACCGAAGGATTGTATCCTGGGTCACCTACCCAAAGGTTATTATTGGAATCACAAAATAAGGCCCAAGGTTGTTTAAATGCCTTGCTACTGGAAGAGCCGTCAAATTCCCATTCCCAATTGGAATTGAACGGAGGTCCACCACCACTAGGGGGGCCGAACGCCTCGACTTTCCCATTGCCGGTATCAGCAACATAATTGTTTCCCTGTTGATCAATCGCTATCCCTTTGGGGGAATTAAAGATAAGGCCAGAGTAACCGTTTTGGTAATTGGTATAGTTACTTCCGTCATAATAGGGATTTTGCTGATAAAGGGTCGCCGCGCTACTTCCCGGAGAAGTATCCAGAATGGCAAAAGTGTTACCAGGGTAGGGAGGAGTACAACTACCGCAGGAATAGGAGGAGTAACCAACCCCGACAGGATCGGTTAAAACAACGGTGGTACCAGCCCACGGAGGCGTGGAATTGGGGGTTGGCACCCCAAGAACAACTTCATTCCCTCCGTTTGTGTAACCATTAAGAGTCCCACCCCCTTGTACCGTATAAACCGCTAATGAAGTTACACCGGGTTCCCCTTCCACAACGTTAAGTGAGGTTCCAACCAAAACCATACCGTTCGGAGGTGCCCCTGTTACATAATTGTTTTTCCACACCGGGGTTGCGATGGCGAAAGTTGGAGTTGGCGTGCCCACACCTCCGGATGGAGTGAACGTAGCTGTCGCAGTAGAGGTCCCTGGAGTAATGGTCCCCGTGGGTGAAAACGTCGAAGTCGCCACGCTTGTACCGCTCCCCAAGGAAGGGCCGGACGGCTGGGTGGGGTTTTTATTGTCGCTGCAGGCCCAGGGAAAAACCAATCCGGACAAAAGGATAAGCAAGGCCAATATTTTCTTCATAGGCACCCTCGGAATGATTTTATGTTTAACGTATTTAATTTTACCTAATTTTGCCGGATTTTGTACTAAGTGGAAAACAAAGTAAAATCACATAAAAACCCGGGAAAAAACGAGCCTGTTTCCAGTCTGCTCTTGGGCCTTGCCCATCAAGGGTAAAACCTGACCCAATCATTTTTTAAACCTATTCAACGCCAAAGGTGGTGCCGATATAGATGTTAAGGCCGTTGCCCTCCAGGTTGCCGACGTCGGAGGGATTGCCGTCAAAGTACATCTGATTCAGTGGAATCTTCGAGGCGCCGTTGATCTGGTCGAAGTCAGTCCACCGCTCGTAAAGCCCGCCCAATAATGAAAAGTTGTTGTCCAGGTAAAGCTCCATGCCCGCCCCGAGATCGAAGCCGATGCCCGAAATGGTTTCATTATTGGTTGTGTAAGTACCAGTAGTTGAATTCAGCAGATAGGATCCATTTTCCACATAAAGCCAAGGAAACGAAATGCCGAAGGAAACGAAGGGCTGGGTGGGGAAAGCGGTGAAAAAATACCGTTTAAAGTCAATGTTAATGGCTTGGAGGCTGGCGGGATTGGTGATGGTAGTGGCGCCGCCCGCCCCATTTGAACCGATCCAAGTAGCCGTATGGTTGCTGCTCCAAAAGCTGAGTTCGGCGGCCCAAGGCCCTTCCCGGTGGCCAAACAGCACTCCCCAGCCGAATTGCCGGGTAATGGAGGGTATCAGGTCCTGCTCTTCGTTCAAAGTATAGGTAACCCCGTTGTTGACCGTTGTACCCTCATTATTGAAGGTCATGAGGTTAGTGCCGTTGAAATCACCGTATTGGTCGATGTCGGCCGAAGTCCCCAAAATTCCGATGTAAGTCCGTTCCCGGATGTAATCCGTGGGCTTGGCGCCGGGGATATCTGAATCTAAATCCTCATCCTGCGCCCAAACCGCCTTCACCCAGCCTAACACGAGCACCAAAAGCAACACTGTCAGCCCGGCTTTATGGAGTTTCATTCGTCGCCCCATACCCCCATTCCCAAGGTTGCACGATTCCTCTTACAAAAGGGTGATTCACCCCAAACCCGGAATCGCGGTTAAATCCCACGATTCCTTATTTTACTTGAGGTTTTTGGAAATAGGCGGAAAAGTTTGGAGGGGAAGGCGGAAGAAGCCAAATCCGGGCCAAGTTGGTGCCTTTTCGAGGGACCTTGGCCGTGAAAATGGAGAAAGCCGTGGATTAAGGCGCGAATTCGGTTAAGGTTCCGGTACCGGAACCGTTCTCATAGTCGCTGACCCAGATATTATAATTCGTCGTGCCGGTTAAAGCCACGCCGTCGGGGCTGACGAAGGTCGAACCGCCCGAGGGTCCGGTCCATGCGGATTCTAAAACGCCGCTGTTGCTGAAAATTTCCACCTGGTTGTTGAGGGTGTCGGCGGTATAGACATTCTGGTTGCCATCCACCGCGATGCCCCAGATATCCGTGTCCGTCAAATACGAAACGTCGGTGGGCCAACTGTTCCAGCTGCTTCCGTTGAAAATCTGGACCAAATCGTTCCCCGCGTCCGCGACGTAAAGGTTGTTGGAACCGTCCAGGGCCACCGCGCTGGGAATGGAAAAGGCTGTGGTGCCGGTATCCCATTGGTTTACATAATTCACCGTCGTTCCGGAAAGGGTGAATTCCTCAACCGTGTCGTTGTCCGTATCCGCTACGTAAATGTGATCAATCGAGGCGATTGTCGTTACCGCTATTCCCTCGGGATGGTCAAAGGCACTAAACGTGCCGCCGGTCCAGGAAGACCAAGAAACGGCCGCCGTTCCGTTGGATGTGAATACGTAAACCGCGCTCTTGATGCTGTCCACAACATAGAAGGTGCTTCCCGCCGAATTAACCGCCACACCGGAGGGATCGCCAAAAGTCGTCGATCCATAGGCGGTCAAGGTGGTCACCGCGCCCAGCCCGGAATTGAAAATTTGGACCATGCTCACGGATTGCCCGTCCCCTTCCGCCACGTAAAGGTAGGAAGACGAAGGACTGTAGGCCACCCCGTTTGGAAATTCAACGGAAGGGCCGCCTTGGATATTGTAGGGAACGGCTGCGGGATAAGGGGTTGCGGTGTTGGTGGACGTGACCGTGGGGGTGAAGGTGGGGGTGTTGGTGAAGGAGGCGGTGGGGCCCGGGGGGGTGAAAGTGCCCGTGGGGGTGAAGGTGGGGGTGTAGGTAAAGGTCGCGGTGATGCCCGTGGGGGTGGCCGTGGCCGTGGGGGTGTTGGTGGGCGTGAACGTGTTCGTGTAGCCCGCCCAGTTGGTGGGCACCGCCGTGAACGTGGGGGTCGGGGCCGGGCTGGTGGGGTTGTTGTTGTTGGAGCAGGCCCAGGGAAGGGCCAGTCCCCCTGCCAGGATAAAAATGGTTAAAAAATGTTTCTTCTGCATCGATTAATCCTTTAAAGCCTTTGCTGCCACCTGTGGACTGCCGACTGCGAACTGCCTCTTAGGGCGCGAATTTAAACACTTCGTTGTCCATGGAATCCGTCACGTAAATATTGAAGTACGGGTCCACCGCCACGCCCACGGGGCTGGCCAGCATGCCGGAATCATTGAATGGGAGCGGAACTTGGTTGAAGGAACCCGCTTGGAACTCCTCGATTTGCAAGTTGCCCGTGTCCGCCACATAAAGGTTGCCGTTGGGGTCAAAAGCGATCCCCGTCGGATTCTTAAAGCCCGGAATGGCGATGGTCGTAGTATCCCCCGTGGCGACATCAAAACCCAAAACGGAGCTGTACGGGCCGCCGTTGACACTCACACCCTGGGTAGCGGCATAAATGATTCCATTGAAATAGGCCAGGCCTTCCAGGGTGACCGATGAAGTGATGGTGACGGAACCGATGGTGGCCGGAGCCGCCAAGGTCAGGGCACCGCTGCCCCCGAATCCACTGCCGGTAGCCCCTGAGGGCGAGAGTTGGACGATCCGGTTGTTCCCCGTGTCGCTGACGTAAACATTGCCGCTGCCGTCCACCGCAAGGCCCTGCGGATTCGAAAAAGTGAAAGAAGAATGCGAGAAAGAGGCGGTGATCTCAAGGCCCGTGGGCCCGAATTCGCCGATCTGGGCCGGATTTCCGCTGCCCACCACATAAAGGGTTGTCGGCGTCGAAGGGGTTATTGTCGCCACAAGGGTTGTTGCCGCCGGGTAGACCGCCACCGCCACGGGATGGGTGTAGGGGACTTTGCCCTTGACCCCATAGGCTCCCCAACCGGCGACCAGGATCCCGCTGGAGTTGTATTTATCAACATAGTTGTGGCCCATGTCGGCGACGTAGACATTGCCGTCCGAATCAGCCACGATCCCCTCGGGAGTGCTGAAGCCTGTCCAAGGCGTGGCCGTGACATAGGGGGTGAAAGTGGTGGTCGCGGTGAAGCTTGGGGTAAAAGTGAAGGTGACGGTGGGGGTGTAAGTCGCCGTAAAGGTGTAAGTCGGATTGGTGGCCACGATCGTCTGGACGGGATTCTGGAAATTATCGGCGGCCGTCGGGGTTTTGGTCGAGCAAGAGAAGTTCAGGGCAAGGGCCGAAAACACCGGCAGGACCAATATCATGAGGGACAATGCCTTTTTCATGCCAAGCCTTCCTGGGAAGTTCTCACCGCGCGCTCCTCACTCAAACCCCAAGCTGGTTCCCACGGCGAAGTCAAAGCCGCCCGTGGCATCGGTGGGGGAGGGGCCGTTTTGGTCCACTTGGTTGTACTCAAGGGAAAAGCCCTTGAACTCGTCGAAACTGGCCCAGCGCCGGTAGGCCCCGCCGAAGAAGGAAAGGGTAGGCGACAGGTAATATTCCACGCCCGCCCCCAGGTCCAACCCTAGCCCGGCCAGGGTGAGGGAAGTGACGTCGTAATTGGCGTTGGCGGCGGCGTTATTCACCACGATCCAAGGGAAACAGACGCCCAAGTTGACAAAAGGCTGGATTTGGGATTCCGTTATGAAATACCTTTTAAAGTCCACATTGATGGAGTTGTAAACGGCTACGTCCTGGAATTGCTGGTTAAAGGTCACCGAACCCCCGGACGGATTATCCACTACGACCCCCGGCCCAAAGGTGGCGTTGTGGTTAGACTGCCAAAAGCTGACCTCCACGGCCCAGGCTTCCTCCCGGTGCCCCAACAGCACGCCGAAACCGAAGTTTTGGGCCAATGCCGGAAGAAGGTCGACCTCGTAGGTGGGGTTGTAGACGATGGAATAATTGAGCCCGTTGAAGATGCCGGTGTTGTCCACGCTCACCGAGGTGCCTTCCACGCCGATATAGGTTCGGGTATGGATGAAATCGCCGGGGTTTCCTTCGTCCGCCCGGGTTTGGGTCCCCGATCCCGCCAGGAGAAAGAGGAAAGCCAAGAGGAACCCTATTTTTTGAGGAAGCTTCATAAAAGTAATGACGACCCCGTGGATTTGATCCGTGCCGCGTTCTTTTGGACGAACCTGGCTTTTGGTTTGATCCGGTGAAAAGCCTAATCCGGACAAGCCGGAACCTACGAGGGAAACATCCTCAAAGGTTCACTGGTGAAACCAGGGTAATAATGCCCGGTCCCTCAAGTCGGGAAATTTTCGGCTTTTCGTTAAAAATTTCACGACTAAGGGGCTGGAAC
>JASHQZ010000022.1 GCA_030038835.1 candidate division FCPU426 bacterium | reverse complement strand
GGTTCCAGCGAGGCGAACCGGGTCCTCAACATCCAAGACTGCCTTCGGATTTGGCGGCGGCACCCCATCCTGGGAAACGGCGTCCTGCCCCAAAACGAAGATACGAACAAGGGATTGAGTCAATTTTCAATGGAAACCTGGCTGGAAATCGGTTTGGAATCGGGAATCCTCGGGGTGGCGGCTTTTCTTTTCGCCGTTTTGGCCAATATGGGATTGGCATGGAGAAACAGCGTGGATTGGAACTTGAGGGCGTTGGTCCTGGCGGCCTGGTTGATCCATTTCACCGTGCAATTTCTTCTCAGCCAGACCTTTCCCCGGCTGGATTACTGGCTTTTGTTCTTCCTGTCGGTCCGGCTCCTGATCAGGCAGGGGAAAAGCGGGGATTCCGCTCAGGCCTTTTAAGGCTGCGGCAGCGATAGTTCCTCAAGGACCTTGGCGGTTTGGGACGCGGCGGAATCCCAGCTGAAGGAGCGGGCCTTTTCCGAACCTTTCTTTATAAGTTCCCTGCGCAGGGGATCATCGGACAGGACCTTCGAAATTTTTTCGGCCATATCTTTAGGCTGAAACGGGTCGAAGTAAAGCGCCGCGTCCCCGCAAACCTCGGGCAGCGAGGCCGCATTCGAGCAAGCCACGGGTGTCCCGCAGGCCATGGCTTCCAGGGGCGGAAGGCCGAAGCCCTCATAAAGGGAAGGAAAAACCAAAAGGTCGGCGAAAGCATAGTACTGGCGGAGCTGTCTTTCCTCCAAAAGCCCCGTGAATTGGACCCGGCCTCCAAAAGACTCGGCTTGCCGGAGGACTTCTCGGTCGCCCGTGAGGAACCCTTCCTTTTGGCCCACGATGACCAGGTCATGGGGGATGTTCCCCCTTAAAAGGTCGAACGCCTGAAGAAGCCTTCCCAAGTTTTTATTCGGCTTAACGTTTCCCACGAATAACAGATAGGGTTTGGGGTGGGGCGCTTCCCCTTTTTTCATCCCAAACCAAAAATCGTCCACTCCATTGTGGACAACCCGCATGCGGCCGGCGTTCCCTCCGGCCAGCCGCAACAGTTCCCCCTTTGTGAACTGGGATACGCAAAGGATAGAGTCGGCCCGGCGGGTCAAGCGGCGGAACATGAACTTCGCGTAAAGCCTTTTGTGAAAACCCGGCGTGAATTCCGGTTGGGCCAGGTGGAAGGCGTCATGCACTGTCACAAGGAGCTTCTTTCCCCACATGAGCGGGAAATTATAATGGGGAGACCAGAAAACGTCGGCGTCCTTCGGAGTCCTTCCCGCCATCTCCCATTGCTCCGACAACGTGTAAATGGGGCTTTCCGCGCCAATCCAGGAGGCGTTGGATCTCTTAAAGCCTTGCCATTGTTCCATCCCGCCGGCTTTGCCCAAGAGATAGAAGTGCTGGCCCTGAAGCCGGTCGATAACGCGCGGAACGATGTTGCGGATGTAGGAACCGATGCCGGAGGACCACATCATCCGGACGTCAATGGCGATTTTCATGAAGCGGCATCCTTTGGGAAGAGGGGCGCTTAAAACGGCGCCATGGACCGGTAGTATATCGGGAAAGCCAAGGCGGTTCGGATCAAATCCACTATAATGCGGCCCATGAAAGTCCTTTTCGTTTCCCACAGTTCGGTCATTTACAACTACCGGGAAAAGCTCCGCCTCCTCAGCCGCCAGAAGGATGTCGAACTGACCCTGCTTCTTCCACGTTCTTGGCCCGAGGCGGGGAAACGGGTGCGGACTTTTAACCAATCCTCCAAGGAAGAAGGGTTTCGGATTATCTCGGCGCCTACCGTCTTTGAGGGCAGGATCAAACGCCATTTCTATCCTTCCTTCCTCCGATACGCGGCGGAGGTCAAACCCGACATCATTCATATCGAGGAGGAACCTTACAGTTTGGTCGCCTGGCAGGCGGCCCGGGCCGCCCGCAAATTGAAGACGCGCTTGGTTTTTTTCACATGGGAGAACCTCCTGGAGAGTTTCCCATTCCCCCATCAGCAAATCCGAAAATACGTCTTGGACAACACTGACCACGCCATCGCCGGCGACCAAGAAGCCGCCCAGTTATTGGTCAAGGCAGGCTACCCGGTGGGCCAAATCTCGGTCATCCCCCAATACGGCGTGAACCCCCGCCTTTTCCGCAGAAAGGACGTTTCGAAACTTAAAAAGGAATTGGGCTTGGGCCCCTTTACCGCTGGTTACGTGGGCCGCTTGGTTCCGGAAAAGGGGGTACATCACCTCCTGGAGGCCTTTTCCATGATGAGGAATCCCCAAGCCAAGCTTTTGGTGATCGGAAACGGCCCGATGAGGGCCGAATGGGTAAAAAAGGCGGAGGAACTGAAGGTTTCCCCCCAAATCCGATGGCTGGCGGCCATGGACCAGGGCCGGATTCCTGATTATCTTAACTGCATGGACGCCCTCGTCCTCCCGTCCCTCACCACGCCCACTTGGAAAGAGCAGTTCGGAAGGGTTTTGATTGAGGCCCAGGCCTGCGAAGTGCCGGTGATAGGCTCGGATTCGGGCGCCATTCCGGAAGTCATCGGCAAGGCGGGACTGATCTTTCCCGAGGGAAATATTGAAGAATTGAAATCTCACCTGGAAAGGCTTTCCAAGTCGGCTCCTCTACGCAAAAGGCTTGGACGGCAAGGGCGCGGGAGGGTTTTAAAGTTTTTCACGAATCAGATCATTGCGGATAAAATCTACAAGATTTACCTTCAACAGTGGAACCAACGATAAAAGCGAGACTCTTTTGATAAAAGCCGATTTAGACCGCCCTCCTTACTCTCCCGCGAAGATAGCCTGCTTTTTCGGGGTGCTGACTTATCTCCTGCGTTTTCCCTTTGTCATTCGGTATGACCTTGAGTTCAACGGGGATTGCGCGGTCTGGTACCTGATGGCGGTCCGCGTCCTTCATGGCCATTATCCCCTCTACTTTTACGGCCACGATTACGAAGGCACCCTGGAGACTTATATCCTGGCCCTCTTTTTCAAGGTTTTCGGACCTTCCATTCAACTGGGCGGCGCGGTCATTTTAATGGAATGGGCTTTGTCCGTCGGCATCGGCGTTTATCTCTTGACCCGCGGCAGCTCCAAGTTTCACGGGATCGTAGGCGGTGCTGTTGCGGCCCTGGGCATCCCTTACACCCTCACCTATACCACCGTTCCGTTTGCCGGAAACCCGGTCAGCGTTCTTTTATCCATGTTGTTCTTACTGCAAGCCTATTTTTTTCTGGTGAGGGGCCCTTCCCTTGCACGGTTCATCACATTCGGTTTCACCTTGGGCTTGGGCTGGTACGTCACCAAGAAATGCCTCCCCGGGATAGCCGTTTCCCTCCTGGCCTTGGGCTTTTTGCGGACGGACGCCTGGGAACTCCGAAAATCCTTCAGGCTGGCTTGGGGTCTTGCGGCCTTTGCGGCTTTCTTGTTGGGTTACCTTCCCGAACTGCTTTACCGGCTTTCCCAAACCCAACAGCAGCATGTCCTGGGCTTCGCGCCGCCGCAACAGCTTTGGTTCAATTTGAGGTCCGCCCTGGATTGTTCCATGACCTATTTCGACGCCCAACCCATGTCCCGCATGCTGGACGGCTTTTATTTCTGGGCCCACCTTCCTTTCGACAAGGTCCATCCACAAAGCTTTTTGGATTGGACTTTCTTCGCGATAGGTGTCTGTGTTTGGATTTTCGCGGCGAGATGCCTTTGGAAAGGGCTCCAAAAAAAGAACGTTCCCCTTGTTCTCATAGCCGGATTGATGTTTTTGAACCTGGCGGCCCTGGTTTTAAGCGCCAAAACCAATGGTGACACCATCAACGCGAGGCGCTATTTTTACCCGGCTA
>JASHQZ010000184.1 GCA_030038835.1 candidate division FCPU426 bacterium | reverse complement strand
TGAGGCCTCGGCGGTGGCCTACTTCGCGGCTTCCAACCGGCTGTTTCCCTCGGCCCTGGCGCGGGGCAACGCGGTTTTCCACATGCCGCCCGTTCCCAAGGCCTTTTTCGCCCATGATGGGCCGCTGGCGGCCGTGACCTACGCGCCGGACGGGGGGGTCCTCCTGACCGCAGGGGGTACGACCGGGGCCAAGCTTTGGAACGCCCAGACGGGCCAGGCTCTGAGCCGCGCCTTCCAGCCCCAAGGCGCCTTGACCGCCGCAGCCTTGAGCCCGGACGGTTCCAAACTCGCGGTCGGCGGGGCCGACGGGGAAGCCAGGATCTTCGACCTCGGAACCCAAAAGGCGGTGGGCAGGCCCCTGGAGCACCATAAGGAAATCACTTCCGTGGCCTTCAGCGCGGACGGACGGAAGGTTTTGACGGCCGGGGCGGATGGAAAGGCCAGGGAATGGAACGCGGCCACGGGCCAATCCTTGGGCGTGGTGCTGGAGCACGACCAGCCGATTTTAGCGGCGGTTTTCAGCCCCCTAGGGGACCGGGCGCTGACCGTGGACAAATCGGGAGCGATCCAACTTTGGGACGCCGGAACCGGGGATTCCATCGGCAAATCCCTGGAAGCGGATATGAAAGGGGCGCCTTCCTGGTATAAGCCCACCATCGCCTTTAATCCCAATGGAAAGGGTTTTTTGACCGCGGGCTGGGACGGGGAAGTGGTGTTTTACGACAACCGTGAAAAGCGGTTGGGCCGCGTTTTCCTGGAAGGGCTGGGGGCCAAGGCCGTTTACAGCCCGGATGGAAGCCGGGTGCTGGCCGCAGTCAGCGGTTCGTCCGGCCTGGCCCGCATCATCAGCGGCCGCACCCATGTTCCCCTTAAATTCACCCTTAAAACGCCGGGCCGGATCGCGGTGCTCGCCTTCAGCGGGGATGGAAGCCGGGTCCTCACCGGCGGAACCGACCATGTGATCAGGGTTTGGGACGCCCAAACCGGCCAACCCCAGGGCCCCGAATTTTGGCTGGGGGACACGGTGACGGACGCAGCGTTGGATCCCCAGGGGAAGACCCTGGCCGCCGGAGGCAAGGACGGATTGGCCTGCCTCTGGGCCCTTTCCGGCGACGGGATGGACGCCGAAATTCCATTGGATTGGGGTTCCGCGGGACGGGAAGGCCTGCGGAAGCGGCAGGTCCACGCCCTTTTCAGCCCCGACCTGGAGGAAGTGGCCACTTACGGCGGAAAAACCGCCTGCCTTTGGGGTGCCGCGACCGGCAAGGCCCAGGGGGCGGCCTTGGAAGCGGGCGGCGGAATCCTGCGGGCGGTCTTCAGCCCGGATGGTTCCCGGCTCCTCACCTTCGACTCCAACGGCGGGGCCCTCTTGTGGGACCTTTCCACGGGGAAATCCCTGGGGCTTCCCGGCGGAAAGCCCTACGACGGGGCCTTCAGTGGCGACGGCAAAACCATACTGACCGGCGGGGAGGACAAATCCCTCCGCCTGTGGGACGCGTCCAGCGGCAAGGAAAAAATAAAACCCTTTGGCGCGGGCTTTTCCATTTCCAAGGTCCTGCTTTCCGCCGGCGGCGCCCGGGCCGCGGCCTTGGGCTGGAACGGCGGCCTCAAGCTTTTTTCCTTATCGTCCTCGGGGGCCCAACTGCTTTGGAAGTTGGAAAAGGGGGCACGCCACGCCCTTTTCAGCTCCGACGGCCGGCGGCTGGTTTACACGCTGGGCCAAACCGTCGCGGCGGTGGACGCCCAGTCGGGCAAACCGCTCCAAACCCTGGACAACGAAACCCCGGTTTCTTCCTTCCTCCTGAGCCCGGACAACGTGACGGCCGCGACCTGGGGGCCGGATGGAACGATCCGGCTCTGGAACACAGAGACGGGCCTTTCCATCGGCAATCCCCTGCAGCACGCCGGGCCCGTGCGGGAGCTGGCCTTCAGCCCGAGAGGAGAGGTGCTCCTGGCGGCCTACGAGGACGGGGGCTGGGAATTCTGGGACACCCGCACCGGGGAGGCCATCGGGACGGAGCAGCAGGCGGGAATCCCGGCCCAGTCGGCGGGTTTCACGCCGGACGGAAAAACCATGCGCTTGATCGGGAAGGGCGGGGAATTGGTGCAGGAGCAGTTGGACTGGATGGACCCCAAAATGGACGCCCAGGGCCTGGTCCTGGACTCGGAGGTGGCCGGGCGCTCGGTGGTGGACCGCCAAGGGTCGCTCCAGCCCGTCTCCGCCGACCAATGGGTTCGCCTTTGGGCGCAATACAGCAAGGAAAACCAATGAAAACCAGCTTACGGCCGAAAATCGACAGTCGGCGGCTACCGGCTGAAGCCTTAAGGACTTCAACGGCGGACCGCGGACTGCCGACTGCGGACGGCCTCCGATGAAGGCCCTGGTGGAGGCCGTGCGGCAGGGGGAACCGACCCTTCGATTCGAGATCGGCGACAACCACACGGCGGTGCTGGGCCGCTCCGACGAGTCGGACTGGGCCGTCCCCTACGAGAAGTTCCTGAGCCGCCGCCACTTGGAGCTGCGCATGAAAGCCGGGCGGCTCATGGTCAAACGGCTGACGGGTTCCGTCAACCCGGTCTTCCACAAGGGCGAGGAAAAGGAGGCCTTTTTCCTCGAGAACGGCGACCAGTTCGTGGTGGGCAAGACGCGCTTCCTGTTTTCCCTGCTCAACGAGCGCAAGGACGAGACCAAACCCGACCTCAAGCTGTCCATGAGCCAGGAGGAAATCTACAAGGACGGTGGGGCGGTCCCGGCGCGCCTGCGCATCCTGGACCTTTTGGAGCTGCCCGAGCTGTTGCGGCAGAAGGACGAGGCCTATTCCTTCACCCATATCGCCAGCCTCCTCAGGTCGGTGGCGGGCGGGGCCTGGTCCCAGATCATGCGGCCCGGGGGGCGGGTTTTGGCCCTGGATTCGGCCGTGGACTCCCTGGGTTTCCGCACCAGCCGCACCCTCATCGAGGAGGCGCTCAAGCACGCGCCCCAGCCCTTCCTTTACTGCTGGACCAACCCGGAACAGGGCCTCTCGGCCACCCTGTCGGAGGGGGCGGACTGGGCGGTCTGCGCGGCCACCCAAATCCCCGGCGAGGAACCCCTCCTTTTTTACGTGGCCGGGCAGGGGGCCAGCGAGGCGGCCCTCAAGGACAACTGCCGCCTGGTGGGCCTGATCGCCGACATGGTGGGCCGCAGCCTTTCGGTGCAGAAACTGGAGGGGCTCAAGGAAAGGCTCCAACGCTTCTTCTCCGGCCAGGTGGTTTCCAAGATCATCGAGTCCTCGGACGCCAATGAGCTGAAGCCCAAGCTGACCGAGGGCACGGTGATGTTTTTCGACATCCGGGGCTTTTCCAAGCTCACCGAGGGCAAGGCCGGGAAGATCCTGGAAAAAACCGGGGAACTGCAGGACGTCATGACGGCCATGACCGAGGAAATCTTCAAGGAAAACGGCGTGGTGCTGCAGTTCCTGGGCGACGGCATCCTGGCCTGCTGGAACCTGCCCTTCCCCGACCCCGACCACGTCAACCGCGCCTGCCGGGCGGCCCTGGGGATGGTGGCGGCCCTGGAAAAGGTGGCCCCCGAATGGCGCTGCGGCATCGGCATCCACACCGGGGAAGTGGTGGCCGGCTCCATGGGCGCCAAGCAGCTCTTTTCCTACACCGTCATGGGCCCGGTGGTGAACCAGGCCTCCCGGCTGGAGGGCATCACCAAGATCGTGGAAGTCCCCATCCTGGCCACGCGGGAAATGGCGGAAAAGATCTCCGAGGACACCGCCGTGGCCCGGCGCATCGGCAAGTTCCAGCCCGCGGGCATGAACGTGGCCCTGGACCTCTTCGAGATCCACCCCCTGCCGGAGGACAAGGACAGGGCCAAGCTTTTCGCCAAGGGGCTGGAGGAGTTCGAGAAGGGGCTGTGGGAGGAATCCTACGAGATCCTGGACCACCTGCCGCCCAGCGACCGGCCCGCCCGCTACATCAAGACGCTCGCCGAGATGCACCGTCGCCGCCCGCCCAAGGACTGGAAGGGCGTCATCGAATTGGCGGAAAAATAACAGTTCCTAAAAGCCAGTTTTTAGGATATGTTCATCTCGTTTTATGGATGTGTTTGGCAACCCTTTGGCCGTCACGGGGTGGCGGGAGCGACCATCGCCCCGCAGAAATGACGTGACGGAGTTCGTCCCCCCGCTTATTTCCCAACCACTCAAAAAATAAATGCTGTCATTGCGAGGATTGTCCGCCTAATAGGCGGACGAAAATGACGAAGCAACCCCGGTTTAGATGATTCCTTTCGGGGTCTTCTCCATCCAACTGTGAACAAGCAACCCACAAACGCATATTTGGAACCGAGGTTGCTTGAGGTTTCGCCAAGGCTGCGGCCCACAAGTCGTTTCGCTTGTCCTCCGAAGCCTTGGCGTAGGGGGACAATGACCGCGATTAAATTTAAAAGGAAATTGAATGGAAAGCTTTCAAGAATTGGAACTGCCGGAATTCCTGCGGCAGTCCCTCAGGCAGATGAATTTCGTGAAGCCCACGCCGGTCCAGGCACAGGCCATCCCGGTGGCCCTGGCGGGCAAGGATGTCATTGCCTCGGCCCAAACCGGCACGGGAAAGACCGCCGCTTTCGGCCTGCCCCTCCTCGCCTACCTGGAAAAGAACGGGGATAAGACGGCGCTGGTCCTGACGCCTACCCGGGAACTGGCCCTGCAGGTCCTGGACGTGTTGCGGAAGCTCACGGGCGCCCACAACCTGGGCGGTTCGGTCCTGCTGATCGGCGGCGCCAACATGAACGCCCAATTCGCGGCGCTGGCCAGGAAGCCCCGGCTGGTCATCGGCACGCCGGGCCGGGTGATCGACCACTTGAACCGCAATTCCCTCAGCCTCGCGGCGGCGGGTTTCCTGGTGCTGGACGAAGCCGACCGCATGCTCGACATGGGCTTCGCGCCCCAGTTGGAGGAAATCCGCAAGCGCCTGACCGCGCCCCGGCAAACCCTGCTTTTTTCAGCCACCCTTCCGCCGGACATCCAGGCCATGGGCTCCAAGTACCTGAAAGACCCGGTGCGCATTACCGTGGGGCCGCCCACCCAGCCGGTCCCCAAAGTCGCCCAGAAGGTCCTTTACACCACCGAGCCCAAGAAGCCCGAGGAACTGCTGGGGGAACTGAAGGAGCGGCGGGGATCGGCGCTCATTTTCGCCCGCACCCAGCACCGGGTGGACCGGATCATGAACCGCCTCAAGGAAAACGGGGTCAAGGCCACCCGCATCCACGGCGGGCGCAGCCAGTCCCAAAGGCGGCAGGCCATCGACCAGTTCCGGGAAGGGAAGTTCGACGTGCTGGTGGCCACGGATATCGCGGCGCGGGGCTTGGACATCCACCATATCGCCCATGTCATCAACTACGACCTGCCGCGCAACCCGGAGGATTATATCCACCGAGTGGGCCGCACGGCCCGGGCGGGAGCCGAGGGCGAGTCCCTCTGCTTCCTCACTCCCGAGGACAACGACCTCTGGCGTCGGATTCTGAGGCTCATGGGCGCCGACGCCCCATCCATCCCGGTCAAGGCATCCCGGTTCGGCTTCACCGCGCCTAAACCCGAACCCGGCCCCAAGCCGGCGGCCCAGGCGCCAAAGCACCCGCATTCCCACCACCGCCATCCGCACCCACACCAGGGCCATCCGCCGCAGCATCCGACCCAGCGCCGGCCGGAAGACCGGGGAGAAAGGGATTTCCAACCCCGGCATTCCCAACCGCGTCCCGAAAGGCGCCCTGGGGGCGGGCATGGGCAACACCGGGACCATCGGCAAGGCCGTGACCCACGGCGTTTCCAGCAGGGGGGGGAAGGTCGGCACAAGGGCCAGGACCGCTTCATTTTTCACGGTAAGGACTACCGGCAGCCGGACCAAAACGAAAAAGGCGATTGGCAACCCCGGAAAGAGGAGAACTTCCTCCAGCGTTTGGGGAAGAAGCTTATGGGCGGCGGGCAACACCGACGGGACCACCGGGAAGGCTTCCGCAACCGGCAGGATTTCCGCGGTGACCCAAGGCGGCAGGAACACCGTCATGGGGATCACCGTGGAAACCGCTTTGAGCACGGTTACGATGGCGCCTCCGGCGCCCCTCACCGCAGGCCGCACGGGGACCGCCGCTTCGACGGCCACCGGAACAACTTCGACCGCCGTTTTGAGGGCAACGGTTTCGAGGGCGCCCCTCACCACAGGCCGCAAAGGGACCCTCGGCAGGCTGAACACCGCCCCCACCGCCATCCCCACTCAAACAAGAACCAGAACTTCCGTCCAAAGCAAGGTTTTAGGCCGCAGGGACACCCGGAAGGGCATTAGCATCGCGGCCCGAGCCGCGACATGCCGTCGCCCGGCCAAGGGCTGGAAGGGAAGGATCGGACTGGCGGAGAAGTGAAGAGCCAGCTCATGATGGATCCCCCTCGTGGACAACCTGCCGATTTGTTAAAAGTGTTTAAAAGACGCGTCAATTGCTTGGGGAAAGTTTCTTTTAAACCTCAAGGCGAATTGGACGTTTGGGAGGGCCTCGTCCACACACCCTGAGACAACGCCTTCCGAAAAATCCAAACCATTGGCCCGCGCCAGCTGTCGTCAATCCCTCAGCGGCGTTCCGCCCGCCTTGAAGCTTTCCACCGATCCGTTCTGGATTGGGGTTGGACCGGATAGCCCTTAATTCTGCCCTGGGTCGCCCGCCGGGTCCGCCCCGGCTTGGGCAGCCTGATCCGCGTCAAAGGCCCCGGGGCCGTAGGAATTACCCTGGCCGTCGAACATGTCGAAATTCCCGTCGTTGAGCTTCAGGACGATTTCCAGGGGCCTCCCGTTGTTGGGGTCGGAAAAGGACACGCTTTCCACGCCCGAGGCCAGGTACACCGGCTCGAAGGACGGCGGGTTGGCCGTGTCGTAAAGGAAGGCGTCCTGGGTGTCGGTGGTGACCTTCACCACGCGGGTCCCATCCGGGCTGGTGTAGGTGTTGAAGTTGGCGTTGTCGGAGGCCGTCACGACCACTTGGTCGTCCGCCGAATTGCAGGGGATGTAGTCGCCGTCATTGTAGCAGTAGAGGTCGCCCACGTGGTTGGGGTCCTGCCACCACCAGTAGCCGTTGTTCCAGAAGCACCAGCGGGAATAATCCGAGTCGTACCACCACCAGCGGCCCTGGAAGTACCGGTTCCAAAAAAACTGGCCCCCCACGTACCAGCCCCACCAGTTGTATCCCTGGTTGTCGATGTAATGGCAATAGTTGAAGTTGTCATTGTGCCAGTAATAATGGCCGCGCTCGGTCTCCGAGGCGTCGAAGCCGTTGATGCGGTCCTGCCATTGCTGGCTGTCCACCAGGGTCATGTGGTCGCGCACCATCTGGTCGCCGAATTGGGCGCGGGAAACGGCCACGTCGGAGAGGGGCTGATGGTCCGGCCCCTGGGCCGGGAGGGGGATGCTGGAATGCAGCCGGTCCGTGTTGATGATCTCGGACCGGTCCGTGATCAGGCTGGGTTCGGAGGTGACGCCGATTTTTTGGAGTTTCGTGCGGACATAACCCTGGGTATAGGGATGGTGGTGGACAGCCACCGCCGCCCTCACGCCGGCGCTGGCATAGTCTCCGGCGTGCGGCCTCGAGGACAGTCTCGCCATTTGGCCCTGGGGAGGTATGGCCTGGGGCCGTTGCTGGTTTTGGGTTGGGGCGCTCCAATGCAGCTGGCCGTAGGAAGGCTGGGGGCGGCCGGCGGAGGGCCGGGGCGCCTGCTGGGACGGGAAGTTGCGGTTGTTGGAACCGCTGCTGGGCCGGCTCATATTAATGACCACGGGCGGGCGGGCCGCCATGGGCTGCGGCCGGCTTGCGAAAGAAGGCCTGGCTGCGGGAGCTCCCCCGCCGCGGGAATTCGCTCCCAGGACTAACAGGGTTGGAAATAAAAAAACGGTGGTCAGCAAAAGCATCATTCGCTTCATGGCGCCTCCATCTCCCGAAAGTTTTAGGCCCCTGTCCCCTTCTCTAACTACTCCGTTTGGACGCCCCTTGGAGGGCTTTGGATTCGGCTTGACCGGAACTTCCAAAATAACTTCGGTTCCTAAAATATTGCCGGATAACATGTCGTTTGTTTTATTGTCACCCGCGTTTTCCAACCGATTTTAGGTTTCGATCCCAAAGCACCGTTTATAAAATCCAAACCAACCAGATGATTCGGGGGTCCCCAAAGAAATGGAAACTCTATAGGGAGAAGCACAAGCCCATCCTTCCTTACTTTGGGATAGAGCTCAAATAGTTCCCGGAAAACATTTCGGAGACAAGTCATCAGGACGCTGATTGTCCACGATGGTTCTCCGGGCCCGAAGATCCCAGGGTGGGAACCGAAGGGTTAAATTTCACTCGCGCCCTCTTTCTCCAAGAAATCCCGGATGGCCTTCGAGGCCTCTTGGGCGTCTTCCCCGTCGAAATAAAACATCAACTCACTGTCCGGCGCCGCGGCCAGGGCCAGGAGGCTCAGGATGCTGCGGGCATCCACCCGTTTTTCCCTCTTCTGGACCTTGATATGGCATTGGAACCGATGGACGATCTGGACCAAATGGGCGGCGGCGCGAAGGTGAAGCCCTTCAGGGATCTTAAGGGTGACGGTCTCGAGTAATAGCATGGGTTTTCTCCTTGAGGAAATGGGTTGAATCAATGGTTTTTAACGCTGGTTGGGAAGCTTCGGATGACTGCGCCTTTGGACAAAAGGCGGCCGGGGACGGCGAAAAATCAGATGCGGAGGATGGAAAGAACGGCGGGGGCGCGGCTGAAAAGGCTGGCACAAGGCCGTATCCCGGCGGAACCCGGATGGTAAACGAAGGCTTCCCCGATTTCCGGGGACTTCCCTTGGGCGGCGGACTCCTGGACCCGGGGGAAACTATCCTCGGCCCTCCAGCAGGTCTTATGGCGCGGGGGTTTCTGGGAACCGGTTCCCCCCTGGGATAAAACCCCTGGAACCGGGAGCGTGAAACGGTTGGAAGTGGAACCTGAACCCGGAACCCAATGGGTCCAAAGCAAAGGGATCAAACCGGCCAGCAAAAAGGCGGGAAGAAAAGTTTTTCGGATGGCATTCCCTAAGGCGATCATAAAAGGCCTTGCGTCTGCTTTTCTTTTCAAGGGGGGGGCCTTTTTCAAAACCTCAAAAGGCTCCGGGGCATCGCGCCCTTTTTTCCTTACGAATTTTCGACGCGGGGGCCTTTCCAACAGTGTCGTTGACAATACCTCCCGGATTTTTTCACCTGGAAGGAAGCCAACGCCTTCCCGTCATGGACGACTCGTCCCGAGCCGTCGAAGGGCTCCCCATTGCGGACAAGACAGCGGGATTATTTCCATCCAACGGAACGCGCCTTAGCGGATCACCAGGACTTTGAGAATTTTCGAGTCCTTCAACGGGCCGGCGACCTCCACCCGCACGTAATACAGCCCGTTGGCCACCAACATGCCCCCATTGTCCTTCAAATCCCAGGAAAGCACCGCGTTGCCGCCCTGGACGGGGTTAGGGAGATCCAGGATTTTGCGGAAAGCCGTCGTGAAAACCGCCAGCTTGACCGTTGAGCCGGCGGGCGCCTGCAACCGGATGGACACCGGACCCGCGCCGAAAACCGGGTTGGGATAGGGCAACCCAATGACAATCCCCCCGGCCGGGGTAGGGGTGATCGTGGGTGTCGAGGTGACCGTAGAAGTGGAGGTGACGGTGGCGGTGCCTGTCCGGGTGGGGGTGTTGGAAAAAGTGGAAGTGGCGGTAGGTGTTAAGCTATTGGTTGGGGTGCTGGTGGGAATGGGGGTATCAGTCGGGGTCAAGGTGCCGGTGGCCGTGGGGGTTGGGGTGGGTGAAGCGGTGAAAGTGCCGGTTGGGGTACTCGTCGGGGTTTGGGTGGGGGTTGAAGCCGCGGTATTTGTGGCGGTGTCGGAGGGGGTCGGGGTGGGGGTACGGGTCGGGCTGCTGGTTTGAGTGGCGGTGGGTGTTAAAGTTGCCGTGGAGGTGCCCGAACTGGTCGGGGTCAAGGTGACGGTGGCCGTGGGGGTTAAGGTGGGCGAAGCGGTGAAAGTGCCGGTTGGGGTATTCGTCGGGGTTTGGGTGGGGGTTGAAGCCGCGGTATTTGTGGCGGTGCCGGAAGGGGTCAGGGTGGGGGTTCGGGTCGGGCTGTTGGTTGGAGTGGCGGTGGGTGTGAAAGTTTCCGTCGGGGTGGCTGTGTGGGTGGGGGTGAGGGTAGCCGTTAAAGAAGTCGTGGCGGTCGCCGTCGACGTAGCCGTGTTGGTCGGCGTCAACGTCGGCGTATCCGTGGGGGTGGCCGTAGGCGTGGAGGTTTTGGTGAAGGTCGGGGTGGAAGTGGCGCTCAAGGTCGGGGTGTTGCTGGGCGTGAAAGGCGTGCTCGTCGGGGTCGGGCTAGTCGTGTCCACGCCGCTCCAGAGAAGCGTCACCTGCGTTGAATTCGTTGCCACCCCGTAGCTGCACAGGGGGTCGACCCCCGTGATGACGTAGGTCGTCAAGGCCGGGTTTGGGCTGATCGCCGTGAAGGTATCGTCGTAGAACGTATCGCTCAGGGCGCAATATCCGTTCGGGGGATAGTCGCTGCACTGGACGATGTTGTAAACCTCAAGGGCCGCGGCGAAGCCCCAGTCGAAGGTCTGTCCTTCGCTGGGCGTGTCGCCCAGCTCGGTGCTTTTTCCGGTCGTCTCGTCCTCGGTCGTGACGTTCCAGGTGCCGCAGGACAAGGTTCCGGAAGCGCAGGTGGACTGGATCGTGCCCACGATGGTGTCCCCCGCGCTGACCTGCACCGGGCCGGTATACTGGACGATGCCGTCGGGGCAGCAGTTCCAGCTCTCGATGCCCCATTCGTTCGGGATGTAATCGTAGCCCAGCACGGGCTGGAGGATGGACTGGGTGTTGTTGAGGTCCTCCAACCCAGGAAAGATATAAACGTACTGGTCATCATTGGAAGTCGGCAAAGGCGGCACGATCCAGGTCGAGACAAGCTCACCGTACGATGAGTTGGTGAGGCAGGTCGCGTCCTCGATGTAGTCGTAGGCGATAGTGGGCGGGGGCGGGGCGCCCGCGGTCGCCGCCGGGGAAGCCGGCGCCGGCGTGGCCGTCCCTTGCGGCTCGACTATTCTGCCCCTCGGGTCGTAACGGGGGTCATGGCAGGGCTCCACGTACTCCAGGGTGCCGTCCATGTGGCGGATGGCGTATCCGCCCCCGACCGCCACGAACCGCTCCCCTTCGTTCAAATGCCGGACGCAGGACGGATCGAAATAGCCGAAGGGAGTGATGAGGTAGTTGGACGGAACGCCCGCGGGGAGCTTGGGCCGCGCGTTCCCAAGGGATGGCGCGGCGAAGGCGCCCAGGGCGGCCAGGCACAAAAGGGCCTGCGAAAAAACCTTTCCGACCCCGTTGTCCTTCGTTTTTGCGCGTGAGGGTGCCATGGTTCCTTAATCCATAAATTTGGACTGTTGAAAAAAATGAAACCGGTTCCAATCCCGCGCCTATCCGGGCGATTTCCCATTGAACCGGTTCAACATGGCGGATTCTAACGCTAAGGGTGGAGCTCCCTCATTGCTATTTTGGTTAATCTCATTTGCTTTTTTGCCGGGGGCCGGAGAAAGCCCCGGATGGGGAAGGACTTGAGAAATTCCCAAATCAACGGGAGTTATAAGGTTAAAGCTGGAAGGGAAACCCTTTTTGGGCTTCGGCGCGGAAGGCCTGGGGGGTCTTCCCGGTGGACCGCTTGAAAGCGACGAAAAAATGCGAGAGGTTTTTGAAACCGCATTCCGTGCTGACCCTGGCGGCGGAAAGACGGGTGGTGGCCAGCAATTTTTTGG
>JASHQZ010000183.1 GCA_030038835.1 candidate division FCPU426 bacterium | reverse complement strand
CCTTGGCGTCGCGGGTGCCGGAGCGGCCCTCGAAATTGCGGTTGAAGCTGCGGATGGAAACCCCGCCCGAGGGGGGCGCCTGGCCCATGCCGATGCAGGGGCCGCAGGCGGACTCGATGATGCGGGCTCCGGAGGCGATGATGTCGGTCAAGGCCCCGTTTTGGGCGATCATCTCGAAGACCTGCTTGGATCCGGGGTGACCGTCATGGAAACGGCCGGGTGGATGTGCTTGCCCTTGAGCATCTTGCCCACGGCCATGAGGTCCCGGTAGGAGCTGTTGGTGCAGGACCCCACGCAGACCTGTTGGACCTCCACATTCTTGAGCTTGGCCACCTCGATGACGTTGTCCGGGCTGTGGGGCTGGGCGATCAGGGGCTCCAGCTTGTTCAGGTCGATGATGAGTTCCTCGTCGTAGCCGGCGCCGGGGTCGGCCGCCACAGGGGTCCAATCCTTGCCCCGGCCCTGGGCCTTCATGTACTCGCGGGTATTCTCATCCGAAGGGAAGACGGAGGTCGTGGCGCCCAGCTCGGCGCCCATGTTGGTGATGGTGGCCCGCTCGGTGGCCGATAGGCTCTTCACGCCCTGGCCCGTATATTCCAGGATCTTGCCCACGCCGCCTTTCACGGTCAACCGCCTTAGGACCTCCAAAATGATGTCCTTGGCCGTCACCCAGGGCTGGAGCTTGCCTTTGAGTTCCACCCTTAAGACCTTGGGCATGGTCATATAGAAGGGGCCGCCGCCCATGGCGACCGCCACATCCAAACCGCCCGCGCCGATGGCCAGTTCGCCCAACCCGCCGCAGGTGGGGGTATGGGAGTCGGACCCCAAAAGGGTCATCCCCGGGACCGCGAAACGTTCCAAGTGCACCTGGTGGCAGATGCCGTTGCCGGGCCGGGAAAAATAAATGCCGTGTTTGGCCGCCACCGACTGCAGGTAGCGGTGGTCGTCGGCGTTTTCAAAGCCAGTCTGCAACATGTTGTGGTCCACATAGGACACGGAAAGCTTGGTCTGGACCTTGTCAATGCCCATAGCCTCGAATTGGAGGTAGGCCATGGTGCCGGTGGCGTCCTGGGTGAGGGTTTGGTCGATTTTGATGCCCACTTCCTCCCCGGCCACGGGGTTGCCCGAAACCAGGTGGTCTTGGATGATTTTTTGAACCAAATTCAACCGCTTGGCGCTTTCCGGCATGAAATCCTCCAAAAAATGAAGATGGTATGGATTTAAGGTAAGGACTACCCGCTTATTTTGCGAGCGCCTATTATGGGTCTGCCCGTATCCCCAATTCAACCCTTATAAGGTTTGCAAAGCCTTTGGATGAAACGACATTTTGGTTTAAACGGTGTTATTTGAAGGAAAAAGTCATCCACAAGCCAAAAAAACAACACGGGCCATGAAAAACCAATCCATTGTCCTAAAATTAAGAAACAAGGATCGCCTTATGTTAGGAACGTCTTATGCCCAACACGACCCTCAAAATTGAAGGCATGACCTGCGCTTCCTGCGCGGCCCGCATTGAGCGCAAGCTCAAGGGGGTTCCAGGGGTCCAAAACGCCGCCGTCAATTTCGCCTCGCAGAAGGCTTATGTACAGACCGAATCGGCTCCTGACATAACCGCCTTGGAAGGGGCCGTTGAAAAGGCGGGCTATTCGGCCAAGCTTTATTCCCCCCAACCCAAGGCTTCCCAAGCCTACCAGGAGGAACAGGACCGTCTGGGGTGGAGGCTGGTCATGGGAGGCTTATTCGTCCTGCCTTTCCTGATGGAGCACTTGTTAATGGCCTTAAGGCCTTTCCAACTTCCCCTCCCGGTGCAATCGGTTTTCGCCACCCTTGTTTTCTTCATCGCCGGATGGCCTTTCCACCAGGCAGCTCTCCGGGGCCTTCGGCATGGGGAAGTCACCATGGATACGCTCATTTCATTGGGCGCATCGGCGGCTTATTTTTCCTCCCTGCCCGCCCTTTTCGGATGGAAGGTGGAAACTTATTTCGACGCGGCCAGCCTCATCCTTTTTATCGTGACCCTGGGCCGGTACCTGGAGGTCCTTTCCAAACGGCGCGCCAACCGGGGGTTGGAAATGCTGCTGAACCTCAAGCCCCGCGTGGCCCACGTGATCAAGGAAACCCACCAAGTGGATTTGCCGGTCGAAATGGTTGCGGACGGGGACAACTTAAGCGTCCGGCCCGGCGAAGCCATCCCCGTGGACGGTTATGTGTTGGAAGGCAAGGGACGGGTGGATGAATCGCTCTTGACCGGGGAATCCATGCCGGTGGAGAAAAGGCCGGGCGACAGGGTTTTTGCCGGCACCCCCAACGGCCCCACCAGCCTCATCCTGAAGGCGGACCAAGTGGGGGAGGAAACCGCCCTGGCCCGCATCATCCGCTTAGTGGAGGAAGCCCAGGGTTCCAAGGCCTCTGTGCAAAAGTTCGCCGACCGGGTCGCCGCCTTCTTTGTGCCGGCGGTCCTGGCGCTGGCCCTGGCCACGGTCCTGGGCTGGGTTTTTGCGGCGGGGCGTTCCTGGGGATTCGGTCTCTCCCACGCCATCGCGGTTTTGGTCATCGCCTGCCCCTGCGCCCTGGGCCTGGCCACGCCCATCGCCCTCATGGTGGGCATCGGGGTGGCGGCCCGGCAAAGCATCTTGATCCGCCGGGCCGAGGCATTGGAAAAATCCAACCGGCTGGACGTGGTGGTTTTCGACAAAACCGGGACCCTGACCGAGGGCAAGCCCCGGCTGGTGGACATGCTGGTTTTGGATGGGTTGGAGGAGGAAAAGCTGCTGCGCTACGCGGCCGCCGTCGAGATGGGAACCAACCACCCCCTGGCTTCCGCCATATTAAAGGAAGTCATGGTGCTGGACTTGGTCGTGCCGGGGGCGGAAAGGGTCGTGGAAACCCCCGGAGCGGGCCTCCAAGGAATGGTGGAGGGCCACCAAGTCGTCATCGGCACCAAGGCCTTTGTGGAGTCGTTGGAGGGCGTTCCGCCCTCACCCCAAGTCAGGGCCAACGTGGAAGCCTACCGGCAGGGCGGCCAGACCGTGTCCTTGATGGCCCTGGACGGCAAGATCACCGCCATCCTGGTGATGGAGGACCCGCCCCGCGCCAACGCCAAGGAGGTCGTCCAAAAGCTCAAGGGCCTGGGATTGCAAGTTCACCTCTTAACGGGCGACGGGGAAGTGGTGGCGCAAAGGGTGGGGGGAAGGGTGGGCGTGGACGTGGTGAGGGCCAACATGGACCCCGCCGGAAAGCTGGGTTACATCCGGGGGCTGCAGGAAAAGGGTTTAAAGGTGGCCATGGTGGGCGACGGTTACAACGACGCCGCGGCTTTGACCGGGGCGGACCTAGGCATCGCCCTGGGAACGGGCACGGACGTGGCCAAGGAGGCGGGGGACATGGTGCTGGTGCAGGGCGGCCTGGCCAAGGTCGTGGAGGCCCTCCAGCTTTCGCGGGCCACTTTTTCCATCATCCGCCAAAACCTGTTTTGGGCCTTCACCTACAACCTGGCGGCCCTGCCCTTGGCCGTGTTCACCCAGGTGCCGCCCGCTTGGGCCGCCCTGGCCATGTCCCTCTCCTCGGTGACGGTGGTATTGAACGCGCTGAGGCTTTACGGAAAGAAATTCAACGGCGTTTGAGAGGCGTTAGGCGCCGGCCTTCTCTTCCTTGACGGACCTCGGAATATTGATATCCTAGCCCGGACATGCCGGAATCCAAGAGAGAAATGTCCTCGAAAGTTCACTGGCGAAAGCAGGGAAATACTGCCCGGTCCCTTAGGTCGGGAAACCATTCGAGAGCCTCATGGCCCTGAGTCTAATCGAAGGGTTTTCGGCTTTTTTAAAATTTCACGATTAAGGGGCCAAGCCCCTCAAATTTTAAAAGAGGTATTTCATGCAAAGACACTTGATGGCTTTTACCGCCCTGGCGGCGCTGGTCCTGACCCTATCCTGCGGGCCCAAGCTGAACCCCAACGAAATCCGCATCGGGGAATACGGCTCCCTCACGGGCGCCCAGGCCACCTTCGGCATCTCCACCCAAAACGGAATCCAACTGGCCGTGGACGAGGCCAACGCGGCGGGGGGGGTGAACGGCAAAACCTTGAAAGTGACCGCTTACGACG
>JASHQZ010000182.1 GCA_030038835.1 candidate division FCPU426 bacterium | reverse complement strand
ATGTCCGTCCACGGCCTGGGCCGCATGTTCGCCAACGGCCAGCAATATTACGGGGACCCGAACCTGGATTTCCCCAACGCGGGCGACCGCTATATGCTCGGCTACCTGGACCTGGACCCCATGGGAAGCGTCGGCACGCAGGTCCGCTGGAGCGGGATCATCCGCCTGGGCACCTTCGGGCTGCCCATCGAGGGCCTCAACTACAACATCACCGTCGACACTCCCAGCACCACCCAGGATTTCATGGCGCTGCGCCGCATCGAGGCGGATTTCAACCCGGACTTCATGTCGGCCAAGGTGGGTGATTTTTACGAGGCCTACACGCCTTTCACCATATGGAACCGCAACGACCTGGACCTTTATTACGTGCCCGAGATGATCGCGCGCGGGGACGAGACACTTAAGTATGAGAGCTTTTTCGACCACGAGCCGGCCTGGCCCTTCCGGGGCCTGGAAATCGGCACGGCCCTGGGCTGGCCGGACTCGGACCTGCTGCAGTCCTTCCAGGTTTCGGGCTTCGCCCACATGATCAACAACTCCTTCAGTGAGACCGAGAAATGGTATATCGATCCCGACGACTTCAGCGGATGGATCTTCGCGGGGCAGGCCGACCTGAAATCCAAGAAATGGTACGTGGACGACACTTCCTGGCAACTGGACCTTGAGGAGTACGAGGTCTATATTTGGCAGCCCTTGGACAGCGAGGAACCGGGTTCCGCCTACGCCCCCTACAACCCCTCCACCTGGGCCCACCAGTACCTGATCAGCAGCTTCCAGCCCAGCTTGAGGGTCGGCCTGGGGGACGACGTCTACGCGGGCGTGCAATACGAGAGCGCCTTTTCCTCCTACGTGGACAATGAACAGGACCCCGGCGGCACCACCGTCAGCGATTACGCCCTCAATATCCAGCCCTTCCTCCAAATGGGGGATTCCAAAATCTCGCTGCATTACCTCAACGTGGGACCCAACTTTTTCTCCCCCCTGGCCCAGACCCGGCAGGACAACTACTCGCTCACCCCCAGCTTCCTGCCCGGCACGGGCTATCTTTCCCTGGCCGGGGGCGGGCTTTTCGAGGCGGCCCTCAACCGGACCCAGTTTTTCATCACCTCCGTGCCCCGGCCCAGCGGCATCTTCAGTTACTATGACCGCACCGAGGACAACACTTTCCCCTACGGCCTGGCCACCCCCAACCGCGAGGGAATGGGCCTGGAATGGGACATTGAAACGTGCCAACAGAAATCCCTTAAAATCAAGGGGGCGGCCTACCTGGTGCAGGAGATCAGTGCTAATATTGTGGTGAACGACACGGCCACCGGCTTCCAGGTCCTGGACCCGGCGCCCGACGGGGAAGCCCCCATGCGGAAGTTCACCTACGTGAACTTCGGCCCCTCCTTCGACTTAGGCCCCAACATCGGACTCACCACGCCCCTGGAAGCCGGGATCAACGTGCGCTATGAGCAGACCACCAGCCAGGTGGGGACCCTGACCTCCTCGGATATCCTGGGGGGGATCCGGGCGGGCCTTTTCAAGGAATGGCAGGTGGCCGCGGCCTTCGGGGTGCGAAGCGCCAACGGGTCGGAGGAAGGCATCGACGGGACCACCATGGCCCAGGCCAGCTACGAGTTCGACAACACGGACCTGGTCAACTACCATTACCAGGTCTTCACGGTGAACGGCTCGGAGCAGGACTGGATGTTCTCCTCGACCTTCCGGTTCGACCGCAACTCCAGCGTGGATTTGGATTACGACCTGGCCTGGGGGAACGACCTTCCCACGGTGGGGCAGGTGGCGGGCACGCTGTACAACCAGTTCATTGGACTGACCTATGAGATCGAATTTTAAGAATAAGCCCTCCAAGCGGGCCGCGGGATTCGGGGCGGCGCTTTTGCTGCCGGCCCTTTCCCTGGTTTGGCTGGGGTGCCAGACCAAGACCGCGCCCACAAGCGCCTATCCGCCTTCCGGCACCAGCCCCAACTACGGCCTGGTGGCCAATTTCAAGGGCAACCTCAACACGCCGGCCGACCCCGTGAGCCAGACCAATACCCACCTTTACGAGATCGGGGCCCCGGGAAACGTCGTTGTTTCCCCCGGCCTCTGGAGCATCGTCAATAACTTCACCCAGCCCAACCAGCACGGGGTGTCCTATGAGAGCGGCGCCATGACCATCATGGGCGGCGGGCCCGATGGCGCCGGGGACAACGCCTGTTTCGTCACGGGCGTCGTGAACGACACCGCCGACGGAACCTATCCCGCCGTCGAGTTGCAGGGGATCCTGGACGCCAAACCTCCCGCTTTTTCCGTCCCGGCGGGCCAATTGAGCGGCTACAACGCGTCCTTCTTTACCGGCGTCCAGTTTTACTACAACATCAAACCGGATGACACGGCCGCCGCCCGGTATTTTTACGTGGCCACCACCCAGGAGGCCGAACCCAACTCGGGGGGCACCTGCACCGCCTCGTCGGGATGTTACAACTATTTCGGCTATACCTTCACCAGCACCACCAACGGCTGGGTGCAAT
>JASHQZ010000181.1 GCA_030038835.1 candidate division FCPU426 bacterium | reverse complement strand
TGGCTCGAAAGGCCCGAAGGAAAAAACGAAATTACCGTGGAAGCCACCCGCGAGTTGGACCGCAAATTGTCCAACGCCCCCTTCTCCGCGCCTTGCAAGGTGGCGGTCCTGGCCCAGGCGGATTACATGAATACGGACGCCCAAAACGTCTTTTTAAAGACATTGGAAGAACCCCCGCCCAAAACCCTGGTCATTCTCTTGGCGGAAAAAACCGGGGATTTCCTTCCGACGGTCCTTTCGCGTTGCCGCGTGGTGCGTTTCGCGGCACTGCCCGCCGCCGCGGTGGAATCCATCCTGGTTAAGGATTACGGCTGGAAAAAGCCGGACGCCCAAAACGCAGCCCAAGAGTCCAATGGCAACCTGACCCAGGCCTTGAAGTTAGGGGACCCGGCTTGGTCGCAATTCAGGGACAAAGTTTGCTCGGACTTCGATAGGGCCCTGCAGGGGCCGGACGAGGAATGGCTGGCCTTGGTGAACGAATACGACCAGATGGAGCCGGACTTCCTGGAGGATGTGGAAAGGACGGCCACCCAGCGCAAGTCGGAGGTGCTCCAGGCCGCCTTGCAGGCTTACCTGGGGCTTTGGTCCCGGCGCCTTCCCGGAGAAGCGCAGGTTCCCGCAAAGTTAACCTCGCTTACGCCGGATGTCGTCTTGAAATGCCTGCAGAAACACCAGGACATGATCCCCATGTACTTGAATACCAAGATGATCCTGGACCACCTGTTCCTGGAGCTTCGGGAAGGCTTTCAAAAAGGCGAGCTTTTGAACTTGTCTTTCATGGAAATGTCGGCTCAACTTTAAATTCGGAGTCCTTCGTGCCGGATAAACCAGCATTTTACGTCACCACCCCCATTTACTATGTCAACGATGTGCCGCATATCGGCCACGCCTATTCCACCGTGGGCGCGGATGCCCTCGCGCGCTTCAAGCGCATGGACGGTTATGAGGTCTATTTCCTGACCGGCACGGACGAACACGGTCAAAAAATCGCTAAAACCGCCCAGGAGGAGGGCGTGACCCCTCTACAGCTGGCGGATAGAGTCGTCGAAAGGTTTAAAGAAGCCTGGGTGAAGCTGGGTATTACTTACGACCGGTTTATCCGCACTACGGATGAGGACCATCGGAAAACCGCCCAAGCCTTTTTCATGAAGGTCAGGGAGGCCGGTTACATCTACAAAGGCCAATATGAAGGATGGTATTGCCTGCCGGACGAAAAATTCCTGCTAGATTCAGAAGTCGAGGACGGCCCCAACGGCACGAAAACCTGCCCAGATTGCGGTCGCCCCGTGGAGCGTGTCAAGGAAGAAAACTATTTCTTTGCCATGTCCAAGTTCCAGAAACAACTTGAAAAGTACCTGGAAGACCACCCGGAATTCCTCCAGCCCGAAAGCCGCAAGAACGAACTGATCAATAATTTCATCAAGCCCGGCCTGGCGGATGTTTCCATCACCCGCTCCACGGTCAAATGGGGTATCCCGGCCCCGGTTCCCGAGGAAACGGTGATTTATGTTTGGTTCGACGCGCTCATCAATTACATTTCGGCCATAGGCTGGCCGGACGGGGAAAAATTCAAGAAGTTTTGGCCCGCGGACGTTCATATCATCGGAAAGGATATCCTTCGTTTCCACACGACCATTTGGCCGACCATGCTGATGGCCGCCGGCGTGTCGTTGCCCAAAAAGGTTTTCGGAACCGGCTACATTAATAAAGACGGTAAGAAGATGTCCAAGAGCCTGGGAAATGTGGTGGATCCCTTTGAACTGGCCGCCACCTATGGTCCGGATGCCCTTCGTTATTATTTGTTGCGAGAGATCGCCTTTGGGTTGGATGGTAACTATACCGATGAGGCTTTCCAGACGAGGTTCAACGGGGATCTGGCCAACGACCTCGGCAACCTTGTCAGCCGTAGCCTGACCATGTTGGAGAAATATTTTGATGGGATTATCCCCCAAGTTAGTTTTGAAGGAGATTTGGAAAGTCGATTGGTGATAACAGCACGTCCGTATGCTGGGTTGGCTCGAAAATACATGGACAATCTGGAATTTCATAATGCGTTAATTAAAGCCTGGGATTTGATAAAGGCGGCCAATAAATATATTGATCAAACCGCTCCCTATAAGATCGCCAAGGAAGGCGACGCCGGAAAGGAAAAGTTGGCGACGGTCATGTATTCGCTCATGGAGTCACTCCGCGTGACCGCCTTGTCCATCGCGCCTTTCATGCCCTTTACCGCCACTTCTATATGGAAACAACTGGGCTATGCCGATGACGTCCACAAACACTCACTCGCGGAGACCGAGGAATGGGGAAAGATCCCCGTGGGACAGAAGATCGCCAAGGGACAGGCGTTGTTCCCGCGCATTGAAAAGAAAAAATAAACAGCATCCAACACAAAGGCTTTAGGCCACAAAGTAAATTTCTGGATTTCAAATCTTTAGGCTCTCTTGGTGTCTTTGTGACTTCGTATTGGATTTGGGTTTGTTTTTGGAGTTTTAATGTTAATTGATACCCACTGCCATTTGGACGACGAACGCCTGATCGGGGACGAAGAACAGATCCTCCAGAAGGCCAAGGAATACGGCGTCGAGATGATGGTAACGATTGGGACGGATGAAAAGACCTCGGCGGCGGCCGCCAGGGTCGCCTCCCGCCACCCCGGCAGGGTTTTCCACACGGTGGGGGCCCACCCTTCGGATGTGGACCGGTTCGGTGCGGTGGAACTTTCCGAAGTGGAACGACTGGCCCGTGAAACCCAACCCAAGGCCATCGGCGAAATAGGGTTGGATTACTACCACTCCTCCGACCGCCCAAAGCAAGCTATCGTCTTTGAACGCATGATCCGGTTGGCACAGGAACTTTCCCTCCCTATCGTCATCCACGACCGGGATGCCCATGAGGATATCTACCGCATCC
>JASHQZ010000180.1 GCA_030038835.1 candidate division FCPU426 bacterium | reverse complement strand
CATAAGCCTTGCTTTGGATTTCAAGATCTTCCAAGCAATTCAAAATTATCTTTTGAGCGCGTCGAGGGCGGCCTCGCGCACCTTCAAATCCGGGTCGTTCTTGCTCAAATCCACCAGTTTGGAATACAGCTCGGCGTTGTCCAGTTCCTGCGCGCCCTCGACGGCGGCCAGCTTGGCGGGCTCAAGAATCTGGTCCTGTTCCGGTTGTCCCGAGGGTTTCAGTTCCATCATTTCCAGCAAAGTGTCGACCGCTTGATTGTCCTTAATCCGAGCCAGGGCCACTGCCGAGTTGTAGCGCAAAGGAAGGTCGGAACTACCCAGGTCGACTTCCAGCGCGTTCTTGGCCGGGGCGTACCTTAACGAACTGATGGCGCCTACAGCCATAATCTGGACGCCGGGATCACTGTCGGACAAAGCTCGGAGTGCCGCCGGACCCCCTGCGGGGTCTCCAATGTTTGCAAGCGCCCAAAGACAGTTCTCTTTCACTGTAACAGAAGAATCGGGGATGGCTTCCGAAAGGGCCGATACGGCCGATTTTTCCTTAAGCGAGCCTAAAACCAGAGCCAAATACTCCCGAACCCTGGGATCATCCGATTTAGCCGCTTCAAAAGTCTTCACCAATTCCGCTCTTAAAGATTCGTCAAATTGGATTTTTTCTCCATTATTCAACATCCGGGAAAGTTCAAGCGCCGACTGCCAACGATGCGTAGTGTCGTCGCTTTTAAAATCCTCCAGGTATTGTTGGGCGGTTTTAGGATGCTCCAGGGTGATGGTGACCAATAGAAAAATCCCCAGGCAGAAGGCCACAATCAGGGCGGGCACGATAAAAAGCTTTATAAATAAGGAAAGCTTCGACTCGGGCGCATAAAGAGGTCCTTGGTCTTCGCCCCCGTCGGGGGATGGATTTTGGGATGGTTCGGTCATTAAAACTCCTCACTTCTTTTTAAAGGTATACCGGTCGTGGATCTTCAAGTCGAACCCTTCCACCTTGGGCGAAATCGGCAGGCCCCGATAGATGGCCCGGCAGTTATAGCAAAGCACGATGTCCCCCAGGCCGAAGTAAAGGGCCATGTCCAATACCGCGAAAGCGACCAGGATTTGGATGAACCATTTGTTGAAAACCAGGGCCAGGACCACCATCAGGACGACCAGCCAGAGACCCAGTTTGGTGTTGAAGTCCTTTTGACGGAAAAACTCGGCGCAACCGCAAATGCCGCATTTTCGGATGGCGCCGTGGTCATCCAGTTCCCCTTGGCCCTCCGCTTCCCTGGCCTTGCCGCAACGCCTGCAAGGGATGGGTCCGGGTTTGGGCATTTCATTTAAAAACATACCATTGCCGCATTCCGGGCAGAAAGTATTGATCTCCATTAAAAAGGAACCCCTGTTTGCAAGGTCAGGTAAAGGCCTATTCCCTCTCCAATGAGGGTGCAGACCATGGCCGCGTAGAGGATGCCCGTGGCCGACTGGGTGGATTTCATCCTCACCGTTTCCCAAATCCAATAGGCCGCTCCCAGCGGGGGCAGGATCCCCCAGGCTACCCGGAAAAGGGTAAAAATAACCTCATCGTGGATTAAACGCCCGCCGGCGGGAGTGAGAGGTCCGGGGCCCAATCCTACATAAAGGATGTAACTGAGCGCCAGCTCAAGGGCCGTCAAAACCGTCAGAAGGATATAGCTTGCGGAATACCGCTTCAAGGGAGTAATGGAAAGTTTAGGGGTCACCAAATACCAATGCCCCAGCATCATGGCAAGGGTGACCGCCCCCATTACAAGCGCGGACAAAATCGAATGGGTGCACAGGAAAACGGGATTGGAAAGGGCGGTCCAGGGAAGGCAACCCACGGCCCCGGCCCCTCCGGCGACCGCGAGCCCAAAGCAACTCCAAAGGAACCAACGGACCCTGACCCGCAGCGCCACCGTGAAGCAAAGGGTGAAAAAAAGGGAGAAACCCAAGGCCCGGGCGGAATCACGGAGGGGAGCCTCAAAATCCGATCCCATGAAAATCGCCAGTCCAAGCGCCAGGGTTTGGAGGGCCACGCAGAGGAAACCAAAAAAGCGGTAAAAGCCCTGCCCCACTTCCTGGAGCCTCACCAGGGGCAAAAGCGCCAGGCAGCCCCAGGCGATTTCGGAAAGATAAAGGAAGGCGATCTTGGGAACCATTCGAACCCCGGTCTCCTGAAGAAAGGGGTCATTCTAGGCGAGGGCCCTCAAAGTTCCAATTTTTATTTCGGACCGGTGGTATCCGACCATCCCCTGGTGGTTGCTAAAGCAATATAAAAAAGGCGCAGTTTCCCGCGCCTATCCATAACTCAAAACTTTAAACTCAGACCTCAAAACTGTTTTTAGTGTTGGTAGCCGTCGTAACGGGGCATCATCACGAACTTACGCCAGTCGCCGCCGTGGGCGTGCACGGCGTACATTTCCTTGGCGTTGAACTTTTCCTTGGGGAACAGGTAAACCAGGGCCTTCACCTTTTCGCCGCCGGGGGTCAAGGTGACTTCCCGCACTTCCCGCAGGAGCCGGCTCATGGCGGGGGCATCCGTCCGGTAGCCCTCCTGGGCGTCGATGATTTCGATGACTTCGTTCATGTCCTCGAAGGTCATCACTTCCCCAAAAACCTTCCCGGCCGGATCCTCTTCCACCACGATGGGCAGGCCGGTGGGCAACTGGTAGAGCTTTCCCGGTATTTCAGCCCGGGACCAGGTTTTGACATAAGGGGCGATTTGCACGTGTTTCACGGCATCCCGCAAGAAAACATCGTAAACGAACACATAAGGGGTGGGATAATCCGCCATGCCAGCCTCCGAGGAATATTGGAACGAGGCCGTATAGTACTAAAAACCATTTCAAAAGAAAACCACTGAAGAACAACAATTTTGCCACAGATGCATGGGATGTATGGGATCAGAAAGACCCAAAAAGCCATTATGAACTAAAAGGGCTGCCCAATTTTTTCCTTTGTTTTGCCGGAAGGATGAAATTTGTTTGGTTTATCCCGTTCATCCCATGCATCTGCGGCAAATGGCTTTATCTTGCCTTACGCCTTGGCTTTGGCCGTTTCTTTCGAGGAGATGGCCTTGGCCCCCCGCTCGCCGGTGCGGATGCGGATGGCGTCCTTGACCTCGGAAACGAATATCTTTCCGTCCCCCGGTTCGCCCGTGTGGGCGCCGGACATAATGGCCTTCAGGACCTTATTTTTATCCTTATTTTCCACGACAATTTCCATCTTGGTCTTGGGAAGAAAATCCACCCGCAGGCCCTTCGGCCAGTCCGGATGCAGGCCTTTTTGCCGGCCGTGGCCTTCCATTTCGGTAACCGTCATGCCCGGATAGCCGATGCGCTGGAGCCTGGCCTGCACGGCCTCCAGTTTTTCGGGGCGGATGATGGCTTCGATCTTCAACATGGCTAACTCCCGTCGGCAGTTGACAGTCCACAGTCGACACCTAAGCATTAAGTTTTGGCCTCAAAGTCTTTGCTGCCGACTGTGGACTGCGAGCTGTCCGCTGCCTTTAGAAACAACAAAGGGCCTGACCTTGGCCGGGCCAGACCCCCTGTTGCAAAACCAGAGGAGAGAGAGAGGTTATGTTTTCTTTTCCGATTTCCCCCTCAACCCCCAGGGCCCGGCCGGAGAGAGTCGGCCGGACCCGGAGGTCCCTCTATTCAACCACCCGCTTAGAACGTGAAGGCCATGCTGGCGGTCCCCGTCACGTTGCTGGAGCTGCCAGTCGAGGTCCCGGTCGCAAAGACATCGGAAGCGTCGGTGGCGGAACTGCCGGAATTCGCTATGTCGATACGGCCTTCCGCGCGCGCGATCAAGTTCGTCGTAAAGTCGTGCTCGATGGTCAAAGTGACTTCGGTGGCACTGAAAGAATCCCCGGCCGGAAGACTATTATCATAAAGGACGGTTCCGCCCGGAGCGGTATAGTCGTTCTTCGGGTCGCTCAGATACTCGAGGCGAAGAGCCGCAGCCCAGTCGCTCTGTATCTGGTAATGGCCGTAAAGGGCCACCCCAAACAGCGAAGGAGCCGGTCCCGTAACACCCGAAGCAATGGTGTTCGTCCCGTATTGGGCGTCCAAGGCGAAGTTCCAAGCCGAAGGCTTGTAGGTAATGATCGCCTCACCCGTCATGTTGCTTTGGGTGCCAACGCCACCAATGGGCGTCATGATTCCGTTTAAAGTGATGCCCCACATGGAGTTGGGAGTAATCGCGACTTCCAATCCCCATGTTTTGCCCCAAGTGGTTGAGGTATCACTGTTCCAATCCGTATCCGTATCGTAGACCGTGGCGTTAAAGATGGTGCTCGGCGCATAATTCACGCTCACGCCGTCATGCCAGAAGGGAAGTTCACCGAAGAGCAAGGAATGGCTGTAGTTCCAGTTGCTGGTGCTCTCGATGACTTCATATCCCATCCAAGCCACGAAACGGCCCGCATTGATGGTCCATTGGCCCGGATTATAGGACACATAGCCTTGCAGCACATCGATTCCGGGAGACGCCAGGCCGGATATAGTCCCGTTTGAATCGGCCAAAACCAAATGGCCGCTGGCCTGGCCTTGGGTGGCCGTCAATTTGGCTTCCGCCAAACCCAATGTGAAGGAATTGGCAACGCCGTTATAGAAATCCCCGGCTTTGCCGGTGGTGAATGCCGCCGGATAGGTGAAGTTGTAGCCATAATAAGCATCCACCATCCCATCCACCGTCACCGTCGGGGCGGCCGGCGTCGCCGCTGCCGTGGCCGCCGGGGTCGCCGCTGCCGTGGCGGCCGCCGTTTGCGCCAGGGCCGGCGCAACGGCTCCGGACAAGGCGATCGAGGCCAGCCAGCTGAACAACTTGATCGTCTTTCTCATCTCGTCCTCCTAAAGTTAATTGGACTTCAGTGGCCGGTAGTTCCTCAGGGGCAAACCACCGGCTCCAACTTCCTGTGG
>JASHQZ010000179.1 GCA_030038835.1 candidate division FCPU426 bacterium | reverse complement strand
GCGGACCAGGCGGGCAAGGTGGTGGAGGCCATCACCAATATCGTGGCGGTTTCCGAGGAAAACGCCTCGGCCACCGAGGAAATCTCGGCCTCTACCGAGGAATTGACCGCCTCCATGGAATCCATGGTGGCCGCGGCCCACCAACTGGAGGGCGTGGCCCAGCGCCTCAAGGAAGCGGGCGCCAATTTCAAGGATTAAGCCGAATTTTGGTAGTCGTTGATTAAGAATCCGTATGGTTGTGGTAAAAAGCCCTTGCAGGTCGGTTCCAACGGCCCGCCCCAAGCTGGCTCCCTAACCTGGAATTTTAAAGAAACTAGATTGAAATCCCCGGGTTTGCCCGAAGGGCTCTGCCACTTTTCCATTCTGTTCAAAATAGTAGCAATTCTGTCTTGTTTTGGAAAAACCATTAAATCTCTATTTTTTTGAGGTTTGTTAAACCAGAGTTAAAAATGGCTAGATATAGACCGATCATATTTTGACACTCATTTTACAAATATTTATTTGAACGATTTTGGTCCATTGGTTAATCTGTTACAGTTTAACCTCTCATCCCAATCCACACTCCACTCAATTCGCATCACCGCCGTCTGTTTTCAAGAAGTGCCCGGCTTTTGACTTTTTAAAATTAATTCCGGTTCCGGGGTTTCGTATGAAAAGAGTCGGACTATTTTTTTCATCCTTTCTTTTTTTGTTCTCTTGCGTTTTTGCCCAATCGCCTTCCGGTTACGTTCTTTCCAAAACGGATATTACCTCCACCTCCTCGAATCCGCAAACCATCGCCTATCAATGGACCGCATCCAACAACACATCCACAAGTGGAAATTTTTTTGTCCTCGAAAATGTCCCGGCTAATGCGACCCTTCAATCCGTCGTAATGCAGGCGTCCCTCTCTTCAGCCTTACCGGTGGCACCAGCCCTTCCCGCGCCGGGCCCGGCTGCGGTCACCCTAGGGCCTTTCTATATGGCCGCTAATGCATCCGTCACATTCCAAGTCAATGAAACCCTCCCGGGATCGGCCTCAACGGTCTCGGGGGAAACCTTCTCACTGGTGTCCCAAACCCAACTTGCGGGAACCGGCAGCCTTGAGACGGCAGGCAACGGCAGGGGCCTAATTCAATCCCTGGCGGCGATCCACAACTTTTCCAGGGGCGGCCAGCCCGTGTGTTTCCAGTTGGATCTGAACGCCTCCGCCCGGATTACCTTGACGCTCTTCACCCTGACCGGGGAGAGGGTTTACGACTCCCAAATCCAAGGAACTTCCGGAATGAACCAGCTTTCCTGGAACTTAGAGAACGACGCTCACGGGGCGGTGGCCAGCGGGTTATACATTTACGTTTTGCAGGTATTCGGGAACGGGACGGAAGAAACCAAGGTGGGGAAGGCCGTTGTCCTTAAGTAAGTGGTGGCAAAGCAAAAGTTAGGTCGATTTTGAATTTGGCAGGAATTTATTTTAATGAATGAACTTTTCAAACTATTACTAAGGCGCCTGAGCCGCGTGGGCTGGTTATTGCGGCCGGCCCTCATGATGGCGGCCATCGGCCTTTTGTTTTTCACGGGCAGGCTGCTGGCGGGTACGACCGGCGCCCCAGGAAACCTTGTTGGCTCTAACTCCCAAGGCGCCGTCCTCCTTCAATGGCAACCCGCCTCCAGCGGAGCATTTTCTAATCCAACCGGTTACCAAATCTTCCGGGCATCCTCGGCGCAGGGCCCTTTCCAGCAAGTGGGGGTTTTGTCGCTTCCGGAAGGGACCGCCTCTACAGGTTCCCTATCCTACGAAGACCAGCCCGGATTGGGGACGTGGTACTACCAAATAACGGCTTTCAATATCAACCCTTCCGCCGAGAGTCCGGCCAGCAACTCTTGCTCCGTGACCGTGGAAGGGACCGCCGTCCTAGCGAAGGCGGCGAAAGCTAACACTTCCACCTTTACTCCTACCCCTTCCCCCACGATTACGCCCACGGTGGCGCCCTTCTATCCCAACGGGACCCCGGGAGCCGTGGAACCGCTAACTTCGGGCCCCCAAGTCGGCGTTTGTGGGGCAGGGGACGCTTCCTTGGAACTGGATTTGTTGGTGAATTGCAGCGAGCAAGGGGACCAAGGGCGCAGTTGGACCTACGAATTGGTCAACAACGGTTCTTCCCCCATCACCCTGAGCAAACTCAGCCTTTCCCTGGGAATCTGGTTTTATGAGCCGGAACTGGTTTGCGTGGCCATGACCGGCAACAACGGCATTGTCTTCAACTCCGCCGGAACCCAGTTGGGTTCCATGCAAATGACAGGGAACACCTACAGCGAGACCGTTTCCCAGGCGTTCTACGAGGAGAGTCCCAGCCACGAGTCGAACCAGATGGGTTCCGTGACCCTGACCTACCAAAGCGGAGTCTCGGTGATCCCCGCCGGGGGTTGGATGCAGGGGTTCGCCATCAGCGCCACCACGGCCTCCGAGTGCGGCAACATGGCGACCACCTGGGAGAACTTCACCGAGGACTATTCGAGCCTTCCCTCCACGGAAACCTCCTGTACCGGCACCGAATCCGGCCCCTATTACCACGACCACCATTTCGCCCTATATTCCAGCGGGACATTGGTTCAGGAAGTGGAGTCGGGGGGAACCTACGACCCTCAATCGGGAGTACCGCCCGGAGGCGGCACCTGCACTCCCACCATGACACCCACTTTTTCCAATACTTACACGC
>JASHQZ010000178.1 GCA_030038835.1 candidate division FCPU426 bacterium | reverse complement strand
CTGAGCGCCCGGCGGGCGGCCTTCTCGATCTTCTCGATGTTGCCCTTGCCGCCCATCTCGGCCACGAAACGGCCGCCGGGTTTCAAGGCCCGCCAGACGCCGTCGATGACGGCCTCCAAATCCTTCATCCAGTGAAGGGCCGCGTTGCTGAAGACCGCGTCGAACTCCTCGTTGAAGGTGAGGGCCTGCCCGTCCATGGGGCGCACGTCCAGCCCCAGGGACCGGGCGGCCACGATGAAATCGGGGCTCAAATCCACGCCCACCACCCGGCAGCCAAATTCCACGAGCTTTTGGGTCAGCACCCCGTCGCCGCAACCCAGGTCCAGGATGCGTTCACCGGGCCTGGGCGCCAGCAGTTCCACCACGCCCGCGCCCAGGTCGGTGACGAACCGGGCGTTTTGACCGTAATCTTTCGGGTTCCAGGTTTGTTCGGGCATTGAAGCCTCCTGGCTCAATAGATGAAGGGGATCAGGCGTTTGACCTTCCGGGAATAGCCGTCATAGTCCGCCCCGAAATGGGAGCGCATATAGGTTTCCTCCAGGCCCATCTTGCGCAGCATGGCGAAGGACAGGAGGGCCACGCCCAGGAAGTTCCCGGCCTGGCCCATGGTGATCGCCGCGCCCAGGAGGCCGGTCAGCATGCCCGTGTACATGGGGTGGCGCGCCAGGGCATAGGGGCCGCGCCGGACAAGCTCATGCCCTTCCTTCAAGGTGACCACGCCGCTCCAGTTGGCCCCCAAGGTCCTGCGGGCCCAAAAGCAAAAGGCGAAACCTATGGCGCAGGCGGCCACTCCCAAGGCCCGGAGGGGGGACGCGGCGGGAAGCACTTGGAGGTCCAGCCCGGTCCCATGGGGAAAGCGCGAGAAGGCCATGCCAAAGGAAGCCACCAGCATGACCACGTGGACGGCGCGGCCCGAACGGCTCTGGCGTTTGACCGCCCTTTTCACGCGGAAGGCCGCCCAGGCCATATAGGCGCCGAAGGCGCAAAAGACGGCGAAACAAGCTTCAGTGTAGGGGTTCATCGTCCCCCCTCCTTGGGCCTTAAAAGCCCGCCACATAGGGAAGCTTCCGGGCCACCTCGGCGGTCTTGGCGGCGTTGGCCAGCAAAAGGCCCGTGGAATCCCAGGTGCCATTGACCAGGGCGTTGCGCTTGCTCTCGTGGATGTCGAACCTCAGGTGTTCCTTGCCCCCGCTCAAGAGGGTTTTCTTTTCCAGGTCCAGGGTGAACTGGATTTCGGGCTTGGCTTTCACCAGGGACTGGAGCTTCCGCATTTCGTCCTGGCTCACCGTGGCCGTGGGGATGCCCAGCATGGTGCAGTTGCCCGCGAAGATCTCGGCGAAGGATTCCCCGATGATGGCCCGGATGCCCCAGCGCATGAGCGCCTGGGGCGCGTGCTCGCGGGACGACCCGCAGCCGAAGTTCTGGTTCACGAAAAGGATATGGGCGCCGGAGAACTGGGGCAGGTCGAAGGGATGGCCCTTGGGCTTTCCCTCGGCGTCAAAGCGCTCGTCGTAGAAGGGGTACTTGCCCATGTTGGTGAAGGTGATTTCCTTCAAATAGCGGGCGGGGATGATGCGGTCCGTGTCGATGTCGTTGCCCTCGACGGGAACGGCCTTACCCTCGATTTGGGTTATTTTACTCATTTCAAAACCTCCGTCGATTTAACCACCAAGGCACCAAGGGCACCAAGGACGGCAAAATGAATTTTTGATTTTAAAGAACGTTAAATTCTTACGCCTTTCTTGGTGAACTTGGTGTCTTGGTGGTTCAAGATGTCTTCATCAGTTCACGGACGTCGGTGACGCGGCCCTCGACCGCGGCGGCGGCCACCATGGCCGGGCTCATCAGCATGGTTCTGCCGTCCTTCGACCCCTGCCGGCCGATGAAGTTGCGGTTGGAGGAGGAAGCCGAGATTTCCCGCCCTTTCAGCTTGTCCGGGTTCATGGCCAGGCACATGGAGCAGCCCGCGCCGCGCCACTCGAAGCCCGCCTCGGTGAAGACCTTGTCCAAGCCTTCCTTCTCGGCCGCGGCCTTCACCTTCTGGGAGCCGGGCACCACGAAGGCCCGAACCGTCCTGGCCACCTTGCGGCCCTTGGCGACCTTGGCGGCTTCGCGAAGGTCCGAAAGGCGCCCGTTGGTGCAGCTCCCGATAAAGGCCACGTCGATGGGCGTTCCCTTGATGGGCGAGCCGGGCTTCAGGTCCATGTGCCTGTAGGCCAGCTCCACGGTCTTCACCTCGTCGGGGGAAAATCTTCCGACCTCCGGCAGCTTGTCGTTGACGCCCACGGACTGGTCGGGCGTGATGCCCCAGGTCACGATGGGCTCGATGTCCTCCCCGTTGAACTCGACCACATCGTCATATTGGGCTTCCTTGTCCGAGGCCACGGATTTCCAATAGGCCAGGGCCTTGTCCCACTTGTCCGCTCCTGGAGCGTACTTGCGGCCCTGGAGGTAATCGAAAGTGGTCTGGTCCGGGTTCACGTAGCCCACCCGGGCGCCGCCCTCGATGGCCATGTTGCACACCGTCATGCGCTCTTCCATGGTGAAGCGGTCGAACACGGATCCGCCGTACTCGTAGGCATAGCCGATGCCGCCCTTCACCCCCAGCTTCTGGATGATATAGAGGGTCACGTCCTTGGCGGTGACGCCGGGGTTGAGTTTGCCGTTCACGTTGACCCGGCGCACCTTCAGGGCGTCCATGGCAAGGCACTGGGTGGCCAGAACGTCCCTGACCTGGGTGGTACCGATGCCAAAGGCCAAGGTGCCGAAGGCGCCGTGGGTGGAGGTGTGGGAGTCGCCGCAGGCGATGGTCATGCCCGGCTGGGTCAGGCCCATTTCCGGGCCGATGATGTGCACGATACCCTGGCTGCCCGAGTCGAAGTCGAAGAAAGGAACGCCGAATTTTTTCACGTTCTTCTCGATGGCGCCCATCATCTGCTCGGCCTCGGCGTCGGCGAAGGGCCGCGCCTGGTTCTGGGTGGGCACGATGTGGTCCACGGTGGCGAAGGTGCGCTGGGGATAGGCCACCTTCAGGCCCTTTTCCGCCACCATGTCGAAGGCCTGGGGGCTGGTGACCTCGTGGATCAGGTGCAAGCCGATAAAGAGCTGGTATTGGCCCGTGGGGAGCTTCTCCACCACGTGGGCGTCCCAGACTTTGTTGTAAAGGGTGCCTTTGCTCATTTGAAAACCTCGAAAACCAGGATTTACCACCATGCCGACCTTCCATGCTCAATTTAAGGAGGTCGGTATAGTACCGATTTCCTTAATTTTTATGGTTGATCGGCACAAGACACCAAGGAGGCTTTTCAAAAGATAAGTCGAAGCTAAGCATTTGTAAAAGATATATATTATATATTTATTATAGTTATAAACTATTGTAATTCGAATCTTTGGCTCAAAAGTCGTTCTTGGTGCCCTTGGTGTCTTGGTGGTTCAATTCGTTTTGATTGGATTCTAAAAAATGGAAACCCACCAACTGCGTTACTTCCTCGCCGCGGCCCAGGGGGGTAGTTTCACCCAGGCGGCCCGGCAATGCAACGTGTCCCAGCCCTCTTTGAGCATCCAAATCGCCAAGCTGGAGGACGAACTGGGCGGGCCGCTTTTCGAGCGCACCCGCAAGGGCGGCCGCCTGACCGCCCGGGGGGAAACCTTCCTGCCCCGCGCCCGCGCCATCCTGGAGGAGATGCAGGCGGCCCGGGAGGACGCGAAGGCCCTCTCGGGGCTCACCCTGGGCAAGGTGAGCCTGGGCTGCATGCCCACCACCGGCGCCCACCTCTTGCCTCCCATCCTTACCCGGTTCCGGAAGGCCTACCCGAAAATCCAAGTCCACCTGAAGGAAGAGTCCTCGCCCGATTTGGCCGGGGACCTGGAACAGGGCGAAGTGGAACTGGCCATCATGGACGAGGCGGGCTTGAGGCCCGGCCTGGACCACCAGACGATCTTGACCGAGGAACTGCTTTTGGCCTTGCCGGCCCGGCATGCCCTGGCGGGGAAAGGCGCCTTGGCCCTCCCTCAAACGGCGGAGGAACCCTTCATCCTCATGAAATCAGGCCATGGGTTCAGGCAGATCACGCTCAACCTGTACCGCAAGGCGGGCCTGGAACCCAAGGTGGTCTTCGAGAGCGGGGGCATCGAGACGGTCCAGGCCCTGGTGGCCGCGGGACTCGGCATTAGCCTGGTGCCCCGGATGGTGGCCAAGTTCCCCGGGGTCGCCTACGCGCGGGTTTCGGCCCCCAAGGCGGAGCGCACCTTGTCCCTGGCCTGGCGGAAGAAAGTTGATTTTTCCCCGGCCGCCGGGGCCTTGAAAAAGGTCATCACCGAAACCCTCCGTTAAATTTGGTAGTGTCTTAGTTTGCTGTCATTCCGAGGAGCAGAGCCGATAGGCTCGGTTTGCGACAAGCTTGTGGCGCGTTGGCCCTTTGGGCCAAGTGTGGTTGGCCTTTGGCCAACTAGAATCTCAGGTTTTGCCTTTAAATTTCCGGACATAACTGCCTGAGATTGCCATCCCCCTTCGCCAAGGCTTCGGGGGACAGGCGCCCCAAGCCCCGGCTTGTCCCCCGTAGCTTTAGCGGAGGGGGATGGGGGCTGGGCCTCGCAATGACGGCTTAGTTCACACTGAACCACTACCGGCCTTTGGTCCCATGAGTGAAAATTGTATAACCCTCGTAACTTTTATCGAGAGAAGCTCGATTTTATCAAGGAGACAAGGGTATTCTTGCCGGGTCTTTCATCCTTTCCCTCAGGAGACACAATTTATGAAGATCGGCATCATCGGATCGGGCGTGGTGGCGCAAACCTTGGGAACCAAGCTGGTGGAACTGGGCCACGACGTGGTCCTGGGGACCCGCGACCCCAAGAAACTGGACGAGAAGAAAAACATGGCCGGCAGCCTCAATGAATGGCTGGCCTCGGTTAACCCTTCGACAGGCTCAGGGCGGGGCCAGGCCAAAGTGGCGTCTTTTAAGGAAGCCGCCATTCACGGGGAAATTTTGATCAACGCCACCCACGGCCAGGCGGCCGTGGAGGCCCTTCACCTGGCCGGTGCGGGCGAGGCGGGTTCCAAGGTCCTCATCGACACCTCCAACGAACTGGACTTCGGCAAGGGCTTCCCCATGGCGCTCGCCAGCGAGGGCCGGTCGGTGGCCGGCAATATCCAGGCGGCCTTTCCCAAGCTCAAGGTGGTCAAGTGCTTCAACACCCTCGCCGCGCCCTTGATGGTCAACCCGAAGATGCTCCACGGCGGCGACCACACGATTTTCCTCTCGGGCAACGACGCGGCCGCCAAGGCCCAGGTGACGGAGCTTTTAAAGTCCTTCGGCTGGACCGACATCCTGGACCTGGGGGATATCTCGGCGGCCCGCGGCCAGGAGATGTACATGGGGATGTGGGTGAGGCTTTACGGGTCGCTCAAGAACGGCATGATCAACATCAAGGTGCAGCGGTAAGCCACGGGCATATACCGCTTCGGGCTTAAATATCCTTGATGTGCGGGTGCAGGCCCTTGAGGGAGGCCACTACCACCCAAATCCCCAGCCCGATGAGGAAGACCCCGAAGGCCAGCTTCAGTCCGGCGTCCCCCAGCTTCTGGGCGGCCTGGGCGCCCAGCCAGGCGCCGAGGAACATCCCCAGGGCGATCAAGACGGCCGCCTTCAGGCTCACGTTGCCGTTGCGGTAGTACTCCCATACGGCGGCCAGGCCCACGGGCGGAAGCAGCACGGCCAGGCTGGTGCCCACCGATTGTTCCTGGGTGAA
>JASHQZ010000021.1 GCA_030038835.1 candidate division FCPU426 bacterium | reverse complement strand
TTGATCTTGTTCCAGGCGGCGGCCCCCTTGCTGGCCGACCCTCCGTTACAGGTCATTTCCAGCACCACCTCCACCACGACTTTCAAGTGGACTTGGCCCTACCGTCCGGTGCGCGTCTATACCGCGGTCCAAACCCAGCCCTATTCCACCACCGGCCGCGCCCTGGCCTTAGGGGTGGATGCTTCCAAGTACCGGTTCTACTATCCTGAAAGGACCTGCCGCAATGATTGGGGTTATTTCTTCCCGAAGGGCGTGAAGCTTTGCCCCCGCCGCCCAGCCATCCTTTTCGGGCCGCCCGCCGCCTATTCCGAGATCATTTACCAGAAATAGGGCACTATTCGCCCTAGAGCCCTGGGTTCTCTTTCCGATTTTCGAAGTTCTAAACCCCTTTTAACAACCAAACAGGTTGGGTTATTTCTACAATTTTGTTAGAGAGCCCCTCCAGGTTGTTTCCCCCCAGCCACCAAAATCCGGACCTTCCAACGGTTTGTCCTTCAAAAATCTTTCCGGTTTTTCCTTCCCTCCATCCTTTTCCCTTTCCGACCAGGTTTTTCCCATTGGTATAACATTTGCTTTAGATTCCACCGGGCCTCCGAGCGCCCCAAAACCCGTGGAATAGGGAAGTCGGGAATGTTCCGAAAGTTCAAGTTTGAGGAATCGATTTACGCCAAGTTGCAGGAAATTCCCCTGTCCACCCGGTACAAGCTGGACCGTGTGGGCATCCGTATGGGTGTTAAAAGCTGGAACCGCCTTTCGGCCGAGGAAAAACGCGTCCTTTGCCATCTTTCGGTGCGAAGCCAGGGCGAGATGGAATGCTACAAGGAATATCTCCTTTACCTGCTGAACCGCCTGAAGGAAAAGCCCGAGTGGATGGACCCGGAAACAGGGAAAAAGGAAAGGGCCCAGTGGGAAAACCTCAGCCGGATACCTGAAAGCGTGTATTTAAAGGTTCTTTCCCTGAAGGGCCTGATGACCCCCGTGGAATGGATAAGGCTGGACGACCTGGAACGCTACGCCCTCTTCCGCCTTTCCGCGGAAAAATACGGGGATGCCCTTTTCGGCAAGGCCTTGGAGGAATTCCTGGGCCTTTCCACGGCCAAGCCGGCTTGAACCCGGCAAAAGTTTTGGGGCAAAATCCCCATAATTTTAAGGGGTTCCCAGCCTTGACGCCCAATTGTTACCAAACCGGGAAACGCTTGTAACAAAAGATTAACCTGGTTTTGGGAGCATCTTTCCAAGCCATACCGACCCTACGCCCTTTCAACACCCACTTCCACGCCCGAGTTGTCCATCCTGGAGGAGGAGTTATGTTGAAACTGGACCGATATTCGGAGAGCATTTTGTTCCAGTGCGACCGGTGCCAGCATGTGGGGGAATTGTTCACCGATGTGGTGGAGGATGAAGGCTCCTTTTACTGCTGGGGCTGCCTGGGAGAAATGAAAAACAAAAAGACGAAAAGGGGGGAGGTGAGCCCAAAAACCTATGCCCACTCATGAAAACTCCGCCGTGGAGACGGCCCTCGTCCGTTGCGAGGGTTGCGGGACCGAAGCTGATTTCCGGTCCATATTCACCGAGGAAGTCGGGAGCCATTACTGCCTGGCCTGCTGGCTGGACAAGGGCAACCGCAAAGCTTCAAACCGCAAAATGACGCTCGTCGAACTGTAAAAAAACCTAAGCTTCCTTAAGAATTCCAAATCCACGATCGGGTGGGTCTGGAATTTTTTTTTGCCCCCCTAAATCTGGATTTTCGAAAAAAGATAGCCTCCCACCACCAGCAGGAAAGCCGAGCTGAGGCTTAATACCGCCAGGTCCAGGCCCCACCCGTAAAAAGAAGCCAGGCCCAGCGACATTCTCAGGCCGTCCACTCCGTAAGAAAGCGGGTTCAAGGCGGTCACCAAGGCCATGCCCCTGGGCAGGCCCTCCAAGGGGAACATGGCGCCGGACAGGAAGAACAGCGGCATGACCAAAAAATTCATGATAAGGGGGAAACTTTGCATGTCGTTGAGCTGCGAGGCCAGGGCCGTGCCGAAAGCCGTGAACAAGACGGCGATGAGGAACATGAAAACCAGCGTCAGGGGCAAGGCCTTGAGCTCGGGCCGGAAACCGAACAGGCAGGCCAGGCCGAACACGATGACCCCCTGGAACAGGGCCACGGTGGCGCCGCCCAAGGTGCGGCCGATCATGATATGCAGGCGCGGCACGGGCGCCACCAGGGTCTCCTTCAGGAAGCCGAACTGGCGGTCCCAAATGATCTCAATGCCCGCGAAAACGCTGGTGAAGAGGATCGCCATGGAAATGACCCCCGGCGCCAGGAACTGCAGGTAATCCCCCCGTCCCGATTGGGAGTAGATCTTGCCGAATCCGAACCCGAAGGCCAAAAGGAAGATCAGGGGCTGGCCCAGGGAGCCGATCATGCGGGGCTTGGACCGGAAATAACGCTTCAATTGCCTCAGCCACATGATGTAAACGGTGCTCATCAAAGCTCCTTAAAAATTAAAACAAAAACGGTTTGACCACCAAGGTCACCAAGCCACCAAGAACGACGAAAGGCTGGAAGGAAAATAATTTGAATCGTTTTTTTGCTTTCCTTGGTGAGCTTGGTGTTCTTGTTGGTTAAAAAGTCTTTTCTTCTTTTTTAGCGCCTCCACATTTTCCGGGCCATGCGCAGGTGCTCGATATCCGAGGCTTCCTCATCCCTCAAGGAATGGCCGGTGAGGCGGATGAAGGCCTGTTCCAGGGACTTGGCCCGGGCTTTTTTCTTGAGGGCCGCGGGTGTCCCCCGCGCCAGGATGCGGCCGTGGTCGATGATGGTGACCTGGTCGGCCACCCGCTCGGCTTCCTCCATGTAATGGGTGGTGAAAAAGACCGTGATACCCTCGCGGCGGTTCAGGTTCTTGATGTAACTCCAGATGTGGTTGCGGGTCTGGGGATCCAATCCCACGGTGGGCTCATCCAAGAATAGGATCAGGGGGTGGTGCAGGAGCCCCCGGGCGATTTCCAGGCGGCGCTTCATGCCGCCGGAGAACTGCTTGACCAGGTCGCCCCGGCGATCCCAAAGCTCCACCACCTTCAGCAGTTCCTCGATGCGCTTTTTCCTCAGGGCCGCCGGCACCTTGTACAGCACGCCGTGGAATTCCATGTTCTCCCAGGCCGTCAGTTCGTCGTCCAGGCTGGGGTCCTGGAACACGATGCCGAAGGTGCGCCGAACGCCCGCCTGGTCGGCGGCGGGGTCGTGGCCGTCCAGGAGCACGCGGCCGGAGGTGGGTTTGAGGAGCGTGGTGAGCATCTTGATGGAAGTGGTCTTGCCCGCGCCATTGGGGCCCAGGAAACCGAAAACACACCCCTTTTCCACGGTGAAGGAAATCCCGTTGACGGCGGTGAAGTCGCCGAATTTTTTGGTGAGGTTTTCCACTTCGATGATGGGCTTGGGCATGGCCGCCTTTTTAGCATAAAAATCCGGGTGAACCAAGAAAAGGTTTGTAACGAAATGTTGCGAAGGGCCTAGGCCATGTCCGCCAGCCGGTGGTTCGGGCACTTGCGGGCCGTGTAGTCCTTGTCCCAGGCCGTCTTGAAAAGGATCACCGGCCGGTTTTGGCGGTCCTTGGTCTTGAGGACCGAGACCGGGGGATCGAAGGCGGCGGGGTCGCCCACCAGCCAGGCGCTGGCCGTGTAAGGCAGGGGTTCCAGTTCCGTGTCCACGCCGTACTCGCTCTTGAGCCGGTATTGCAAAACGTCAAACTGCAGGCGGCCAACGGCCGCCACGTAGAAGTCCAGCTCGTCCCAGCTTTTGAGCATCTGCACGGTCCCCTCGGCCGTCATCTGCTCGACCCCCTTGTCGAAGGACTTGCGCTTGGCCACGTCCTTGGGGCGCACCCGCGCGAAGATTTCCGGCTGGAAGGAGGGCAGGGGCTTGAAGTTGAAGCCGCCGGAGAGCGAGATCGTGTCGCCGATGGCAAAGACCCCGGGGTTGATGACGCCCACGATGTCGCCGGGATAGGCCAGGTCCAAGGTGCTTCGGTCGGCGGCCAGCATGGTATGGGGCCGCGACAAGCGCAGTTCCCGGCCCAGGCGGTGGTGCTTGACCACCAGGTCCTTCTCGAACCGGCCGGAACAGACGCGCAGGAAGGCGGTGGAATCCCGGTGCTTGGGGTTCATGTTGGCCTGAAGCTTGAAGACATAGGCGGAAAAGGGAGTCTCCACCGGGTCGATGGTGATTTCGCCGTTGGGGGTGTCGGCCGGCCGGGCGCCGGGCGGCGGCGCCATTTCCACGAAGGCGTCGAAGAAGGGTTCCACGCCGAAGTTGGTCAGGGCCGAGGCGAAAAAGAC